>RFJN01000143.1 GCA_003694875.1 Planctomycetota bacterium
ATCGCGATCGCGGTGGCGAGGTGTGCCGGCGAGCCCGCTCCCGAACACGTCGTGGCGAGCGACGTGAGCGCCGACGCGCTGCGCGTCGCGGCCCGCAACGTCGCACGCCACGGGCTCGAGGATCGGATCGAGCTCCGACAGGGGGATCTGTATGCGCCGCTCGGGCCCGAACGCGGCCGGATCGATCTGCTGCTGTCCAATCCGCCGTACGTCGCCGAGAGCTGGCGCTCGCGGCTGCAGCCCGAGGTGGCCCGTGAGCCGGCCCGTGCTCTGTTCGCCGGGCCGGACGGACTCGCCGTGATCCGGCGTCTGCTCGCCGAGGCGCCCGCCGTGCTCGCCCCGGGCGGCCACCTGCTCGTCGAGATCGGGTACGATCAGGCGCAGGCCGCGAGCCGACTCGCGCGGGCCGCGGGGCTCGTGAACGTGCGCGTGCACCCCGACCTCGCCGGTCGCGCGCGAGTGCTCGAGGGCCGGCGCGGCGACTGAAGCGGCGAGGGAACAGCCCATGCACCGGCCACGATCGGCGGCGTGGCCTCTCGGCGCGCTCGGGAGCGTCGCGTGCGCTCTCGCCGCGGTGTGGCTGTGGCAGACCGCGCCGGCCCCGAGCCCGACGAGACACGGCCCCCACACGGCCCGCTCCGCCCCCGACGCACAGCGCGTGGCGCGGCCGGCGCTCGCTCGCGCGCACGCTGAACCGGAAAGACGAGCCGAGCCCCCGACCCCACCGACGCGCCGCTCCCTCCCGCAGCGTGCCGTGCTCCCACAGCGGTCGGTACTCGCGGGCGAGATCGTCGATCCGGCCGGGAGCCCGGTCGGCTGGGCCGAGCTGATCGTGACGTGGCAGCTCGAGACGGATACCGACGGGGCGCCGAGGACCGAGGGGCGGGCGGACGCCCGTGGCCGTTTCCGGCTCGAGCCGCCCGCGGGCATGCGTCCGCTCGCAGCCCACCTCGAGGCGCGCCCGCCCACCTCCGGAACGGGGCTCGCCGCGCTCCGGCGCACCGTGCCGCTGCCGGCCCCGAACGCGCTGCGGCTCGTGCTGCCGCGCGGGGTGCGTCTCGAGGGACGGGTGTGGGACGCGGCGACGGGGGCCGGGCTGCCCGGTGTCCCGGTCTGGGTGGAGCTCGCCGAGGGGCGCCGCAAGGTCGGTACGCGCACCGGAGCCGGAGGCCGCTTCACCCTCGAGGACCTCGATCCGGGCCGACTGCGCGTGCAGGCCCGCTCGCCCGCGGGAGGACGCTCGGCCACGGTCGAACTCGTCACCCGGCCCGGCGAGCGCGCCACGGTCGCGCTGCGGCTCGAGCGCGGCGCCACGGCAGCGGGCCGCGTCGTGCGAGCGCGCGACGACGAGCCGCTTCCCGGCGCGAGGATCCGCGCGGTGCCCGCGGGCATCGATCCTCTCGATCCGCCGCCCACGGGCGGCCCCGAGACCGAGACGGACGAGGCGGGCCGCTTCTCGCTCGCCGGCCTCGATCCCGGCCCGGTCACCCTGCTCGTCGAACACGAGCACCACCCGCCGCAGCTCGTCACGGCCCACGCCGCACCGGAGGGCGCCGCCGCGCCCACGATGATCCGGCTGCCCGACGGTGCGCGGCTGCAGGTGCAACTGCAGCGTCCCCCCGGAGGCGAGCCGGACGGCCCGCTCACCGTGATCGCACGCCGGACCGGAGGCGACTTCTCGCGCAGCGCCGAGTTCGAAGACGGCGCGAACACGGTGACGCTCGAGGGGCTGCCGCCCGGGCCCTACCGCGTGCTCGTGCTCTCGGCCCGGGGCGCGCCGATCGGCGCAGCGCGCCTGCGGATCGAGCCGCACACCGTGCAGCTGCGCTGCCGCGTGACGGTGCGGTGAGAACGTCGCCGCTCAGCGGCAGCGGCGCGAGACGAGCAGCAGCGCACAAGCGAGAACGAAGCCCGCGGGCCCGGGCTCGGGCTGCGCCGTCGGCCGCGCGGCTGCGCGGCGGCCGTTCCCGAGCGCAAAGGCTCGCGCGCGTCCCTGCCGATCTCCGTAGTGGGGCGCGCCCGCCCGCCACGGGCCGGCGGGCCGTCCCGCCAACCGCGCGGGAGACAGCCATGGACGCATTCGTGATCGAGGGGGGGCGGCCGCTGCACGGGGTGGTGCCGATCGGCGGGGCGAAGAACGCCGCGCTGCCGATCCTCGCCGCCACGATCCTCGCCGAGCGCCGGTGCGTGATCAAGAACGTGCCGCTGTTGCGCGACGTCGACACCCTCGGCGAGATCCTGCGCGAACTCGGTGTGAGCTGTGAGCGGCGCGCCTCGGACGGGGCGATCGAGACCGAGACCGTCGACACGAGCAACTGCACCGCGAGCTACGATCTGGTGCGCCGCATGCGCGCGAGCTTCTGCGTGCTCGGTCCGCTGCTCGCCCGCCGCGGCCACGCCCGCGTCTCGCTGCCCGGCGGCTGCGTGTTCGGACTGCGCCCGGTCGACCTGCACATCAAGGGGCTGCGTGCGCTCGGGGCCGAGATCCGGCTCGAGCACGGCTACGTGGTCGCGAAGGCGCCGCGCGGGGGGCGGCTGCACGGCGGGCACGTCTATCTCGGCGGCGCCTACGGCCCGAGCGTGACCGGGACCGCCAACGTCATGATGGCGGCCACGCTCGCCAACGGGAAGACGGTGATCGAGGGCGCTGCGTGCGAGCCCGAGATCGCCGACCTCGCCCGCTTCCTCGTCGCCATGGGCGCCACGATCCACGGCATCGGTACCCCGCGGCTCGAGATCACCGGCGTGCCCGCGCTCGACGGCGCGTGCTACTCCGTGATCCCGGACCGCATCGAGGCGGGCACGTTCGCGATCGCGGGCGCGCTCACCGGCGGCGAGGTGCGGCTGCGCGACGCGCGCTCCGAGCACCTCAGCGCCGTGATCGACCGGCTGCGCGAGATCGGCGTCGCGATCGAACGCTCGGGCGACGAGCTCGTGTGCGCCCGCGACACCGAGCGGCTGCGGCGGCACGGCGGCCGCTTCCGGCCGGCCGACATCGTCACCCATCCCTACCCCGGCTTCCCCACCGACCTGCAGGCGCAGACGATCGCGCTGCTCTCGATCGCCGACGGCATCAGCGTCGTCACCGAGAAGATCTACCCCGACCGCTTCATGCACCTCGCCGAGCTCAACCGCATGGGCGCGGCGATCCGCAAGGAGGGCCCGAGCGCGATCATCACCGGCGTCGAGCGGCTGACCGGCACCGATGTCATGGCGAGCGACCTGCGCGCCTCCGCCGCGCTCGTGCTCGCCGGCCTCGTGGCCGAGGGCACCACGCGCGTGCACCGGGTCTACCACATCGACCGCGGCTACGAGCGCATCGAGGCCAAGCTCGCGGCGCTCGGCGCCCGGATCCGGCGCGTCGACGAACAGGAGGCGGTCGCGGCCTGAGCCCCCCTGCCCCCGGCCCCACCGATCGCCTCGCGCTCCTTCCTAGCCCGGCTCGCCCGTGGGGATCGCCTCCGCCTCGGGCTCGGGCGCGATCGGCTGGCGCAGGAACGTGTCGGCCACGAGGTCGCTCGCGGCCGCGTCGAAGCGCAGATACCCGAGCACGAGCGGCACCAGGCACGCGAGCGCATAGCCGGTGCCGTACCACGACGGATCGGCGTGCAGCGTCGCGGCGCTGCCGAACCCGTTGCCCGCGACAAACAGCGCCGAGAGCCACAGCGCCGCCCGGCGCTGCTCGAGATACAGCAGCCCCAGCAGCACGAGCAACAGCAGCACCTGCAGCATCGCCGCCACGCAGCCCACCCGGAACAGCTGCACCCGCAGCGGATCGAACCCGAGCACATCGAGCAGCTGCGGCGCGAACAGGATCGCCACCGCCGTCACCGCCGCCTGCAGCCGCAGCACCCGCCCGACCGACAGCCGCAACCGCTGCTCGATCTCGCGCCGACGCGCGAGCAGCTCGCCGAGCGGCGCACGCGCCAGGATCGCCGCGAAGAAGCCGCGATACGCCTCGTAGAACCCCGTCTCGACCCGGATCAGGAACAGCGCGAGCGTCGGGATCGTGCTCAGGTAGGCGAGGAAGATCGCGCTCTCGTAGCCCGGATTCGAACGCAACCCGTAGGGCAGCTGCATGCCGAGCGGCGAGTACGCGAACACCACCTTGTCGATCCAGATCCCCGCCGAGTAGAACAGCCCCGTCAGCGCGAGGTCGCTGTAGGTGCGCCACGCCGCGACGAAGCCCGGCTCGTGCAGCCGGCCGCCGCCGAACTCCACGTACACCCGCCCCGAGAGCAGCGCGAGGGTCAGCAGCTGCCCCACGAGGTAGCCGTACACCATGCCCGCCGCGCCGAACGGCCGCCCGATCCAGATCGCGGCCACCACCGACACGAGCCCCCCCATGGCGAACGCCACCGTGATCGGCACGTACTCCTTGGCCGCGCTCAGGAACGTCGTCGCGTACCAGATCGCCGCGACCACCACGAGCAGACCGACCGCCCCGAGCGCCAGGCCCGGCGGCATGCCGAGCGCCCACACCACGAGCGCCCCTCCGAGCGCGTGCAGCGTCGTCACGCCGACAAGGCCGAGCGCGTACGCCGGCGCGACGGCGTCGACGTCGTGCACCCACAGCCGATCGGCGAGATAGCGGCTCGCCACCATCTGCACCGGTCCCGTGCTCACGAGCGTCACCATGTAGACGTGCACGATCAGGGCGCGAAACAGCGCGAGCTCGCTCTCGCCCACCCCCACCGGCGCGAAGACACTCAGCGCGGCGATCACGGTGATCGTGATCAGCCACGGTCCGGCCGACAGCACCGCGGCGTAGCCGTACGCCGCCACCGTCGACACGATCCCCCCGTCGCCGGTCAGCTCCCGCAGCCGAAACCCGATGCCCGCCATGGCTCGCCCTCCGGGCTACAGCGCCCGCTGCCCCATGCGTGCGAGCGCCGGAGCGGCGTTGCCCTCGAGCGCGCGCGCGAAACTGCCCCAGCCCGGTCCCGGGTCGACGAAACGCTGCCCGACGAGGTGGCGGTCGCGATAGCTCTGGTAGATCTCCTCGTACAGCGCGTGCACCCGCTCGCGACGGTAGTAGCGACGCACCCGCCGCATGCCGGCCGCCGCCATGGCGGCTCGCGCCCGCCGATCCTCGAGGCAGCGGCAGATCGCCCGCGCCACCTCGTCCGCCCGCCCCACCGGGCACACCACCCCCGCGGCTCCGAGCGCCCGGTCCGCCGCGTCCGCGCCCTCGATCAGTTCGGGACACGCCCCCACCCGCGTGGCCACCACCGGCACACCCGCCGCCATGGCCTCGAGCACCACGAGCGGCTGCCCCTCGCTGAGGCTCGTGAGCACGAGACAGTCGAGATCCTCGAGCAGCCGCGCCACATCCACCGGTCCGGGGAAGCGCACCCGCTCGGCGATCCCGAGCAGCCGCGCCTCGTGCAGACACTCGCGGTAGTACGCCTCGTCCTCGTCGACCGGACCGACGACATCGATCTGCACCGCCTCATGGCGCTCGAGCACGATGCGCGCCGCCCGCAGAAACGTCTTCACGTCCTTGATCGGCACCACCCGCCCCACGAGCGCCACGTGCGCCGCCGCCTTGCGCTCGAGCGGCTGCCCGCGGCTGCGACGCGCCCCGAAGCGCTCGAGCGAGACCCCGTTCGGGATCACGAGGCTGCGGCTCGGGGGCGCGCCCGCCCGCAGCTGCAGGCGACGATTGCCCTCGAAGAGCGTGATCACCTCCACGCTCTGCGCGTAGGCATACCGCCCCATGCGTTCGAACAGCTCGAGCCACCAGCGCTTGAACAGCCCCGGCTCGCGCCGCGCACGCAGCCCCGCCTCGTCGTCGTCGTCCGGAAGCCACCGCGCCTGCTCGATCTCGATCTCGCGCTCGCGCGTGTACAGCCCGTGCTCGGTCACGAGCAGCGCCGCGCCGCGACGGCGGGCCGCATACGCCGCGAGCAGTCCCGCGTAGCCCGTGCTCGGGCTGTGGTAGACCCGCGCCTCGGGTACCGTGGTGCGCAGCAGCCGCGCGAGCGGCAGGTGGCTGAAGCGCACGTTCCAGAACAGGTCCACGAGCGAGGCACGCGGGGCGTGGCGTGCCGCGAGCCGCTCGAACACCGCCCAGCCCTCGCGCGAGCCCAGCAGATCCTCGATCGTGAGCCGCCAGGGAGCCGCTCCGGCGAAGATGCGCAGGACCTCATCCACCGTGCGGTGCTCGATCGGCCGGCCCTCGATGCACGCCTCGTAGAACGGCTCGAGCACGGCGAACGCCTCCCGGCGCCGCCGCCCCGCCCCCCACCGATCGCGCAGCCGCGGCAGCCGACGCGGCTGCGGGTCGTGGATGAAGACCTCGACGAAGCGCTCGACGTTGTCCGGCAGCGGGTACTGCGCAACGCGCGCCGCGTCGCGGCCCGCCCCCACGTGCACGATGCCGAACCGCAGCGTCGACAGCGCCCCGACGAGATCGTGCACCCACGCCGACACCCCGCCGCGCACGTACGGATAGGTGCCCTCCACGACCAGACAGACATCGAGCACCGTCGCGCCCCTCCCTCAGCCCGCCCGTCGGTGCCACGCCGCGATCCCGACGATCCGACGCACCGCCCAGCGCGCCGCCTCGCGCACCGCGGCGTCGGTATCGTCGAGTGCATGCGCGAGCAGATCCGGCAGCGCGTGCTCGTCCTCGAGCGCGCCGAGCACCCGCGCCACCGCCGCCCGGATCGCCGGCGCGCCGCTGCGCAGTTCGGGACGCAGCCGCGCCGCGAGCGCCCCGCGCTCCCGCAGCCCCACCCGCAGCCAGCCGCGCTCGGCCGATTCGGCGACCAGCGGCGCGACCCGCAGCCCGATCCCGGTCGGCCGCGGTCCGAGCAACCACCGGAGCCAGACCACGCCGTGCGCGCCCAACCGCCGCTCGATCGCCGCGCGGTCGGGCTCGGGAAGCGCCGACAGCTCGAGTTCCGGCCACGCCTCGAGCGCCTCGCCGAACAGCCCGAGCACCCGCGGGGCCTCGAGCGGCAGTCCCGCGATCACGAGCAGCAACGCCCGACGCCGCGGCAGCGACGCCGCGGCGTCCGCCACCCGGCGCAACAGCCCTTCCGGTCGCAGCGCCCCGAGCTGCGAGGCCGCCCCGAGCGCCGCCTCGCGCACCGCCGCCACGCGGTGGCGCAGCGCGAGATCGAGCAGCGCATCGAGGTCCCGCTCGTGGCGCGAATTGCCGAGAAGCTGCGCCGCCGCGAGCGCGAGGTCGGGCGCCTCGGCGCGCACCGACCGGCGCGCAAGCCGCATGAGCGCGGGCGGCACCGCGTGCCCTCGCTCGTGCAATCGCGCCGCCGCGAGCAGCAGCGCCGCGCACGCCGGCGCGGCCAGACGGGCGGTGAGTTCCTCATCGGCCGCGAGCGCATCGAGCCGCTCGAGCCCCCCGCGCGCCGCCTGTGTCCACAGCGCGAGTGCGGCCGCGTAGCCGAGCAGCGGGTGCGGCTCGAGCGCGGCCTCGCGCAACGCTCGCTCGATCCGCGCGTCCGGCTCGCCGCGCTGTGCGCCGAGCCCCTCGGCAGCCGCCGCGCGCACCGCCGGGTGCGGATCGGTGCGCAGCGCCTGCAACAGCGCGCGACGCACCGCCGCGCCGGCGCGCTGGCCGAGCCGCACCGCGGCCGCCCGCCGCAGCCGCGGCGCCGGGTCGCGCAGCGCGGCGATCAGCGCGCGCGCGGCCGCCTCCGGGGGCATGGCGTCGAGCAGGTGCGCTGCCGCCGCGCGGATCTCGGGCTCGGCATCGAAGGCGTGCGCGCGCACAAGCGCCCGCGCCGCGCTCGCGCGCGCACTGCGCGCGAGCCGGCGCATCGCCTCGAGACGCACCGACGCGTCCGCGTCCGCGCGCAGCACCTCCGTGATCCGTTGCAGCGCGGCCCGCCCCCCCGTTCTCGCAAGCGCCCAGACGGCGGTCCGCCGCACCCGTGCGCTCGGGTCCTCTCGCACCAGACGCATGAGCACGCGCGCGGCGGGTGCGGGCCCGAGCGCGCCCACCGCCGAGACCGCGGCGTGCCGCACCCCCTCGTCCTCGTCGACGAGCACCGCGAGCAGCCCCCCCACCGCGCGCCGGTCCCCGAGCTGGCGCAGACCCAGCGCCGCCTCGCGACGCACCGCGGGCTCGGGATCGCGCAGCGCCTCGAGCAGCGGCTGTAGCGCCGCGGGCGAGCGCGTGCGGGCGAGCAGCCGACACAGCGCCGCGCGTGCCTCGGGCCGACGCAACCGGCCCATGGCGTCGCGCATCGGATCGATCGCGTCCTCGGGACGCAGCCGCTCGAGCGCGAGTTCGGCCTCGCGGCGCACCGCCGGCTCCGACGCGTCGAGAAACCGCACGAGCGCCTCCGCCGCCGCGACGCCCCCCAGCTCCGCGAGGTAGCGACACACGAAGGTCCGCACCGCCTCGTCGGCCCCCTGCGACGCCGCGGCGACGAGCCGCAGCGTGTCGGGATCGCGCATGCCGAGCAGCCGCGCATACGCCCCCTGCCGCCGGCGCGGATCGGCACGCGCGAGTTCGGACAGCAGCTGCTCGATCTCCCGCCGCCGCTCGTCCGGATCCGCGGGCGCGGGTCGCGGCGGCAAGTCGGTGCGCAGCACCACCCGGTGCAGCCCCGAGGGCGGGGTGCGGAAGCCGCGTGGCGGGGCGGGCGGCGGGCCGCCGTCGTCCGCCCGTCCCGCGAGCACGGCCCAGTAGGCCGCCGCCTCCGCCCACGGCGGCCCGAGCCCGCGCTCGAGCGCAGCCCGGAAGTCGAGCGCGGCGAGCTCGAGCTGCCCGAGCCGCAGCAGCGCCTGCGCGCGGCCGAGCAGCAGTTCCGGGTCGTCGGGCCGCGCCTCGATCGCCCGCTGGTAGAACCCGAGCGCCCGCTCGTGGTCGTGAAGCAGCAGCAGACACCGCCCGAGCACCGCGAGCAGCTCCGGATCCCGCTCCCCGCTGCGCTCGAGCGCACGGCCGAAGGCGGTGACGGCGAGCTCGAGGTGGCGTCGGCGGGTGTGCGGATCGAGCAGCCCGGTCTCGGCATACAGCAGGTGTTGGCGCCCGAGCGCCGCGTACCGCGCCGGGTCGTCGGGAGCGCGCTGCACCGCCTGCTCGGCGGCCTGCAGCGCGCGGCTGAGCTGCCCCTCGATCGCCGACAGGGCGGCGAGCGCGAGCGTGCGCACCTCGTCGTCGGGATCCCGCAGCGCACGCCGCAGCACCCGCACCGCCTCCGGCGTGCCGAGCCGACGCAGCGCCTCGACCGCCCCGCGCCGCAGCCGCGGATCGCCGTAAATCAGGGCGTCGGCGAGCGGCTCGATCTCGAGCACCTCCTGCAACGCCTGCTCCGGCGGCGGCTCGGGCGGCAGGTAGCGCGCCGGTCCCGGCGCTCCGCGCAGCTGCGCCTCGAGGCCGCGTACCGCCTCGCGCTGCCGCCCCGCGCGCACGACCGCGTACGCCATCACCGCGGCGCCGAGGAGGCCGGCCACGGGGATCCACAGCACGAGCAGAGCTCCGGTGACCGCGGGCGCCTCGGTCCCGAGCGCCCGTGCGCGTAGCCGCCGCAGCGCACCGCCGGTGGCGAGGGCGGCGAGCACGTGGGCGAGCAGCGCTGCGAAACCGCCCACCGGCGGGTGCGCGGCGAAGCGCAGCGCCGCAAACGCCTCGAGAACGAGCGCGAGCGCAGCCAGACCCGCCGCGCGCCACCCCGAACGCGCACGCCCCCGCCGCTCAGCCCCCATGCGACGCCCCCTCTCCCTCGCCCGGGGCGGCGGGCTGCAGGCTCTCGAGCGCCTCGTTCAGGAGCATCTCGCCGCGTTCGGGCAGCGCGTCGCCGTCCGCCCCGCCGGCGACGGCCTGCTCGAGCACGAGCGGTTCCGGGGGCAGATAGGGCATGAGCTCGAGCGAGGCGAGCGCCTCGAGCGCCCGCTCGAGCGCTCGCCGCGCACCGGCGGGCGGCGTGTGCGGTAGCAGCGCCGCGAGCGCGCCCGCCCGATCGAGCATGAAGATCGGATCGACCCGCCGCAGCCGCAGCCGCAACGTCTCGGCGAGCACCTGCAGCAGCGGTTCCCGCTCCGCCTCCGGCACCCGCTCCCAGCGTGCGACCGCGAGCACCGCAAGCGACAGCGGGGTGTCGTAACGGCGCGCGCGCGCGAGTTCCTCCTCGAGCCGGCGCCGGAGATAGCTCGCGCGCAGCACCCCGAGCCGCTCGTCGAACACGACGTTCTCGCGCACCCGCGCCACCTGGCGGGCGAGCCGGATCGCACGGCCGTCCCACGACGCGATCATGTCGAGGATCCGGCGCGTTGCCTCGGTCATCTGCACGAGCGGCAGCTCGGTGACCACGAGTACCGCAAAGGGCTCGGTCTGCTCGTCGAGAAGCGGGGCGGCGAACAGGATCGGCGCCGGTTGCGGCGCCGACTCGCTCTCGCCCTCGATCGCGAGGTCACGCAGCGACACCGCGCGACACTGCCGCAGCGCGAAGCGCACCACGGGGCTGTCGGGCAGTTCGACCGGCGGCTCGCTCTCGCCGTGGCACGCGCGCCGTCGCCACGACCCACCGTCGCGCACGTAGATCGCGCAACCGCTCGCCTCGAGGTGCTCGGCCGCGATGCGAACCGCGGCGGGATAGATCTCCTCTTCCTCGAGCGTCTCGAGCCGGCGGGCGGCATCGTACACGCGCGCGATCCCCACCGCCGGCTCCACGATCCGACGCTCGAGTTCGCGGCGCGCGGTCTCGAGCAGCTGCACGCGCTGCTGCGCGCGTGCGAGCCGTTCGCGGGTCTGCTCGCACCGCTCGAGCGCGACCGCGCAGCGCTGGATGTGCCGCTCGCTCAACGCCCCGAGCACGCCGCCGGTCAGCAGATACGAGACGGCGAGTTCCGGCCGTACCGCGCCGACGGCGGCCGGCAACCATCCGAGCCGGATTCCCCCCGTCACACCGAGCCCGTGGGTCTGCTGCACGAGGTGCACGCACACGAACAGCGCCGCGGTGCCGAGCCCCGCCCGCAGCCCCGCCCGGACCGCGATCAGCGCGATCACCGCATGCGCCGTGATCGGGTGTAGCCGCAGCGCGCCCGGAAGCACACCGAGCACCACGAGCGCGAGCTGCAGCGCCACCGCGAGCGCCGCCGCCTCGAAGAGCGCACGGACGACGCCAATCCGCCGCGTGCCCGGCACCGCCTCCTCGCCGTTCACAGCACCTCCTCCTCGCGCGCCGGGGTGCTCGCCCGGGCGAGCGCGTACCGCACCCGGCGCAGCAGCTCATCGGGCTGCAGCGGTTTCGCCGCGATCGCGGCGCCGAGGCCGCGGATGCGCGCTCGCTCATGGGGTGCGAGGCGGGCGGCCGAGGTCACGACCACCGGCAGCCGCGCAGCCGCCTCCCCCTCCTCCCGAAGGCGCTCGAGCACCGACAGACCCGAGACGCCCGGCAGCAGCAGATCGAGC
>RFJN01000144.1 GCA_003694875.1 Planctomycetota bacterium
CCGCTGCCGGGCCCGCGAGCGACACCACGGCCGCGCGGCCGCAAGGACAGACGCAGTCCGCTGCGGTCGCGTCGACGGTGAGCACCACCGCGGACGAGACCACCTCGCCACAGCAGCCCACGACGAGCGCACAGGTCGAAGCCGCCGCGACGAGCGAGACACGCCGCCCGACCGCACAACGGGCGGCGGCCCGTGCGGTGACGTCGCCGAACTCGACCTCGAACGCCGCAGCGGCCACGGCCCGGCACGAGACGAACGGTGTGCAGCGACACGACGCGCCCCCGGTCCCGTCTGCCGCCGTGGCCGGCACGGCGACGGTGTCGCCCGCCACGGGCGAGGGCAGCGGCCGCGCTTCGGCAGCGAGCACCTCGACACAGCGCGTCGACGCGGCAGCGGGGCTCACGGGTCCTCGCCCACGCGGGATCCGCTCGACGGTCCGACCGGGCCGTGCGGCAGCGCAGCCGCCAGCGGTCGACCGCGAGATGGTGACCGAACAGCTCGCCGACCACCTGCGGCTGCAGATCCGCCGCGGCGCACGCCGCGCACGACTGCAGCTGCGCCCGGCCGAACTCGGCAGCGTCGACGTGCGGCTGCACATGGGCCGCGAGGGGCTGCAGGCGGAACTGCGGCTCGAGCGCCCCGAGGTGGCGCAGGCGGTGCGGCACTCGCTCGGTGAACTGCGCGCCGCTCTCGAGTCGGCCCGACTGCCCGTGGGCCGGATCGAGGTGCAGCTCGCGACGCCGGACGGCCTCGTCGCAACCGGCGGCGGTGCAAACCCGGGCGGTCACCAGGCCTCGATGTCCTCGCACACCGGCGGCGGGGGCGGA
Organism: Planctomycetota bacterium; assembly: GCA_003694875.1. Classification (GTDB taxonomy): domain Bacteria; phylum Planctomycetota; class J058; order J103; family J103; genus J103. Next base: position 828 of record RFJN01000144.1, read on the forward strand.
CACACCGGCGGCAGCGCCGCGCCACACGACAGCCGGTTGCGATCGCCAGCGTCGGACAGCGGCGCGCCCGAACGGCTCGAGACCCGCGCTCCGGGCCGGCTCGATCTCATCGCCTGAATTCGCCCGGCCATTCCAGTCCCACAAGGAGGTTCCCCGTGCATACCCAGCCGCTGTCCGGACTCCAGAGCGCGTCGATTGGCGCCGGCGCCGCCCGAAGCAACGACCCCGCCGCCGCGCTCGGCAAGGACGATTTCCTCAAGCTGCTCGTGACGCAGCTCGAGTACCAGGATCCCATGAACCCCGCGGACGGGACCGAGTTCACCGCACAGCTCGCCCAGATGCGCTCGCTCGAGCAGACCGAGCAGCTCAACTCGCTGATCAAGGACATGTTCAACGCGAGCCGGCTCGCCGACGCCAGCCAGCTCATCGGCCTCAAGGTCACCTACCTCGACACCGAGACCGGCGAACGCGTGCCCGGCACCGTCGGCGGCGTGGCGCTCGACGGCGATCGGGTGCTCGTCGACGTGGGCACGCGGCGCATCCCGCTCGAGCACGTGCTCTCGGCGCAGAGCGAATAGGCGTAACCGGAACGGATCGCGGCGAGCGCGCCGCCGTCCTGCAACCGTAGTGGAGAAGGCAACGCCATGGCGACCTCGATTTCGCTCGCCGGTGTCACCGGCATGATCGCACACCGTCGCATGCTGGAGGTGGTGGGCGACAACCTCGCCAACCTGAGTTCGACCGCGTTCAAGGGATCGCGCGTCACCTTCAGCGACGTGTTCGCCAACACCATGTCGCGCGGCACCAGCCCCAACGCCTCGATCGGCGGCACCAACCCGCGACAGGTGGGAGCCGGGACGCAGATCTCGTCGATCGACAAGGACATGAGCCAGGGAACGCTGCAGGCGACCGGCCGGGATCTCGATCTCGCGATCCAGGGGGAGGGCTACTTCGTGGTGACCGACGGCGCGCAGGACTTCTACACACGCGCCGGTACCTTCGATCTCGACGAGGACTTCGGGCTCGTGCACACCGGTACCGGGATGCGCGTGCGCGCCGCCTCCGGCGAGCCGATCCAGATTCCGATCGACGCCGGGGTGCCCGCGAAGGCGACCACCCAGGTCACGCTCGCCGGCAACCTTTCCGCCGACGCGCGCCCGCCGGCCACCGAGGTGCTGCGGGCCTCGCTGCCGTTCACCGCCGGCGGAACGCCCGCCACGCTCTCGACCGATCTCAACGCCCTCGATGACAACGTCGTCGACTACGTGCCCGGCGACATCATCACCGTCGCCGGTCGCGACGTCGACAGCTCGGTGGTCACCGGCGACTTCGTGTACGGCACCGGCGCCGGCCAGAACGGGACGACGGTGGGTGACCTGATCAACTTCATCAACTCGCTCTACACCGGGGCGACCGCGAGTCTCGACGCGAACGGCGAACTCGTGCTGACCGCCAACGCCGAGGGCAACGCCGACCTCGCGCTGACGGTGACCGACGCGATCGGCAACACCGGCTCGACGCGCTTTTCCGACCACGCCATGTTCCTCGAGACCGACGGCTACGACGGCGACGTGGTCGACAGCTCGATCGAGATCTTCGACAGCCTCGGGCGCGCGCACGCGCTCAAGCTGCAGTTCCGCCGCTCGCTGACCGGGTGGGATCTCGACGCCTCGATTCCCCCCGAGGACGGCACGATCATCGACGGCGCCGTGCAGGGGCTCACCTTCAACCCCGACGGCTCGTTCAGCCTGGTCGCGGGCAGCGGTACCGGCGATCCGCTGATCCGCTTCCAGTTCGACGGACTGACCGAGCCGCAGGTGATCTCGTTCGACTTCGGGACCCCGGGCGACTTCGACGGACTCACCTTCTTCGGCGGTCTGAGCTCGGCCACCGCCACCGACCAGGACGGGTTCGAGGCCGGCTCGCTCGCCTCGCTGTCGGTCACCCCCGAGGGCATCATCCAGGGCTTCTACACCAACGGGCTGCGCCAGGATCTCGCGCAGCTGCAGATCGCGAGCTTCGCCAATCCGGCGGGCCTCGAGCGTGTGAGCGACTCGCTGTTCACCGCCTCGCCGAACTCGGGCAAGGCGGTGGTGGGCACCGCCGGCGCGGGGCGCAACGGCACCGTGGTCGCCGGCGCCCTCGAGGGCTCGAATGTCGACGTCGCGATCGAGTTCACGCGCCTGATCAGCGCCCAGTATGGCTTCCAGGTCAACGCGCGCTCGATCACCACCACGAGCGACACCCTCCAGGAACTGGTCAACATCCTCCGCTGACGGGCGGTGGTTCTGAAACGCGGTCGAACGGAGCGACGGACGGGCCATGATCGACGGAATCCTGCAGGGCGCGGCGACCATGGACGCGGCGGCGACGCGGCTCGATCTCGCCGCGGCCAACCTCGCCAACGCGGCCACCCCCGGCTACAAGCGTCGCATGCCGGTGCTGCACAGCTTCGCGGCCGCGCTCGCCGCCCAGCGTGCGCAGGGCGAGCGCGGCGCGCCACTCGTGCGCGCCGACGTCGCGCGCGACGACAGCCCCGGACTCGGCGAGCGCACCGGCAACCCCCTCGATGTCCTGCTCGAGGGCGACGGCTGGCTCGCGGTGCAGACCGATCGCGGCGAGCGCTACACGCGCGCCGGAGCGCTCGCGGTGGCCCCCGACGGCACCCTCGTCACCCGCGACGGCGATCCGGTGCTCGGCGAGGGCGGACCGCTGCGGCTGCAACCCGACGGCGGACCGCCGGAGATCGACCGCAGCGGCGTGGTGCGCCAGGGGCAGAACGAACTCGGCAAGCTCCGGATCGTGCGCTTCGACGCCGGGGCGCGCCTCGAGCCCGAGGGCGGGGGACGCATGCGGCTCGCCGAGGGCAAGCCGCAGCCCGATCCGAACACGCGCGTGCTGCAGGGGCACCTCGAACGCTCCAACGTCGACCCGGTGCTCGAACTCGTCGACATGATCAAGGCGCTGCGGCTGTTCGAGGCGGCCGCCAACACGATCAAGACCCAGGACCGCACCCTGTCGGCGCTCACGCGCGCGATCTGAGCAGGAGGACGACCCATGTTGCGTGCGCTCAACACCGCCTCGACCGGCATGCGGGTGCAGCAGGTACAGCTCGATATCGTGGCCAACAACCTCGCCAACGCGAGCACAACCGGCTTCAAGGCCTCGCGCGCCGACTTCGAGGACCTGCTGTACGTCACGCTCGAGCGCCCCGGCGCACAGACCGCCACCGGCAGCCAGGCGCCCACGGGGCTGCAGATCGGCAGCGGCGCGCGGCTGATCTCCACCTCGCGCAACCTGCAGCAGGGTGCGCTCGAGCAGACCAACCGCCCGCTCGACGTCGCGATCGAGGGCAAGGGCTTTCTGCAGGTGCAGCTGCCCGACGGCTCCACCGCCTACACCCGCGCGGGCGCGCTGCGCGTCGACGCCGACGGCCAGCTCGTCACCCCCGAGGGCTACCGCCTCGTGCCGCCGGTCACCGTCCCGCAGGACGCGCTCGACATCAAGATCGGCCGCGACGGCACCGTCTCGGTCTCGCCGTCCGCCGCCCCCGATACCCAGACGCAGGTCGGCACGATCCAGCTCGCGGTGTTCACCAACCCCGCGGGCCTCGAGGCGATCGGGCAGAACCTGCTGCGCCAGACCCCCGCCTCGGGCGCGGTGCAGCTCGTCACCCCCGGCACGAGCGGCGCCGGCTCGATCGTGCAGGGCTCGCTCGAACGCAGCAACGTCGACGTGGTGACCGAACTCGTCAACCTGATCTCGACCCAGCGCGCCTACGAGATCAACTCGCGTGCGATCCGCAGCGCCGACGAGATGCTCGGCACCACCAACAACCTGACGAGGTAGAACCATGCGACACGGTACGACCCGGTGGTGGACGGTCATCGTAAGCGTGCTCGCGCTCGTCCCGCTCGGCGCGTACGCGCTGCCCGCCGGCGAGCCCGCGGCCAGCGCCCCCGCCCCGGCACGCCCGGCGGTGACGGTCGCGGTCTCGCCTCACGAACAGCTCGCGCTCGTGCGACGCTTTCTCGCCGAGGCGCTCGGGCGCACTCCGCAGGACATCGAACTCGAGGCGAATGCGCCGCTCACCCCGCTGCGGCTGCCGCTCGAGGGTGCCGCCGGACTGCGGGTGGAGTGGGACGGCGCGCGCGGGCTGCGGCCGGGCGGCGCGGTGCGA
>RFJN01000145.1 GCA_003694875.1 Planctomycetota bacterium
ACCGCCTCGTCGACGGGAAGCGGGCTGCGCTGGCGCAGCCGCTCGGCGAGGCTGCCGCCGCGCACGAGCTGCATGGCGAGGAAGTGGATGTCGTCCTCGGAGCCCACGTGGTAGATCGTGACGATGTTGCGGTGCTCGACGCGCGCGAGTGCACGCGCCTCGCGGAAGAACTGCTCGACCTGCCGGCGATCGCGCGTGAGCCGCGGCGAGAGAACCTTGAGGGCCACCTTGCGGTCGAGTTCGAGCTGTTCGGCGAGATAGACCGCTCCCATGCCCCCCTTGCCGAGCAGTCGCAGGACACGGAAGCCGGAGAGCACCCGCCCCTCGAGTCCCTCCTTGCTGCGCTGCGCCTCCGGCGACAGTTCGTCCCGCACCTCCAGGGCCGTTTCCGGCGACGGTGACCCCGGGGCGGGCGACGCGTCGTCGAACGCCATGGTCGGAGCGGTGGCGCGCGCCTCGGGCGAGGCGGTGGGCGAGGGCACCGTCTGTGCTTCGCTTTCTTCGAGCCCCTCGGGCACGAGGCGGCGCGTGGGGGCGCCTTCGATCGGGGCGCGCTCCTGCGCGAGCGAGGCGAAGTCACACGTCTCGGCGAGGGCGGTGGGCGGAGGCGGTACGGGATCGAGCACGAGTTGCAGCCGCGGTGGATCGTCGACGGTGGGCGGTTCGGAAGTGGCAGGGCCCTGCGGGGCCAGGGCGGGGGACGCTTGTGAGGCGGCCGACTCGGTGTTCGGGGCCACGGAGGTGAACGGTGTGGCTTCCGCAAGGCGCTTCGCCGCGTCTGCATCCGACGTGTCGGTCCGCTCGGACGCACCGCCGAAGAAGGCGGCTGCGCGCCGACGGCGCTGGAGGTCGGGCGAAGCGTTCGTGTCGAGGGGTGCGGTGGTGGTGCTCGGCGAGGCCGGTCGCGGTGCCGGCGGCTGCCGAGCGGGCGCGGCGGGGGCACTGGGTGCGGCGTCGGTGAGTTCGGAGAAGAACGCGGAGGCGCGGCGCAGCCGCGCGGAGCCCGGCGTTGCGCCCTCGTTCATCGTTGCACCGGCGCTCGGGGAACTCTCGCGTGCTGCGGTCGGATCGCGCGACGGTGTGGGGTCGGCGGTACGATCGTGCTCGACCGCTGGAGGTGCGCCGCCGTCGAGATCGCCATAGAAGGCCGAGGCGCGGCTGCGCGCGCGGCCGGCGGGCGACTGCCACGACGAGCGCGGCCGGGCGAAGGGGTTGCGCTGTTCGGGCGACGGGGGCTGCGTCTTGCTCGCCCGCCGCTTGTTCGGCAGCAGCGAGAGCGGTTCGTGGACGTTGCTCATGCACGCGTCGCACCGCTCGGCACGCGTCTGGTCGAGGGTGTAGAAGACGGTGTCGCATTTCTCGCAACGGCGCCGGTACTGCTCGAGTTCCTCTTCCACCGTCCGGAGCTGACCGCGGGTCAGCGAGCCGAGGCGACGCAGGACCGCTCCGAGCGTCGGCACCGTCTTGAGACGACCCCCGAGCCGACGCAGGTGCTGCTTGGCGCGCTCCACGTCGGCAGGCTCGACGTAGCCCTTGCGGATCGCGATCTGGGCGAAGATTTCGTCGCTCGGACGCACGCTCTCCCCTCTCTCTCGCCGGGTTGCCGGCAAGAATGCTACGAGCGCCGAGAGGGGTCGGCAACGCGAAGCGCTTCGTTGCAGCGGCGATCGAAAAGGCATTGACACCCCGCGTCGACATCGGCTCATCCCGGAGGGAGGAGGCGTGCGATGGGCCGAGACGGTCAGGCGGTATCGGGGCGTACGAGCAAGCAGGCGCGGTTGGCGGACGGCGCCGTGTCCGTGGGCAGCCGGCGACGCGGCCTGGCGGGGCGCTGGACGGTTGCGGCGTTTCTGACCGTCGCCCGGCGAATCGAGCAGAGCCGTACCGCGTCGTATCTGCTGGTGTCCGACGGGCGCAGCGAGAAGTGCTTCTTCTTTCCCGTCGGAGCGGTTCGTGCCGCAAGCGTCGGTCGACGTCGCGGCCACGAGTTGCAGCAAGCGCTCGAGCGTCACCCGGGGCTCGACGCCAAGGCCGTGCGGGCGCTGATCGCCTCCTACGACAGCGACGCCGGATCGGGCCCGTGGCGGCGGCTGTCCGATCTTCCCGCGCAGGCGAACCAGATCCTGCACGAGTGTTCGCGTGCGATCGTGCGCGACGAACTGCTCGATCTTCTGGTCTGGGAAGGAGCGCAGTACGAGTTCCGGGAAGGCAACCCGCCGCCCAAGATCTTCGATCCGCGCGTGAAGGCCGTCAAGCTCTCGACCGGCGTTGCGCTGTTGTTGCAGGAAGCGCAGAAGAAGGCGGTGCGCTGGAAGGAACTGGCGCCGCGTTTCGGCCACCTTCCGCGGGCGCGGGTGCTGCCGGGCAACCCGTTGCAGCGTGCGCTCGCCACGCCGACCAACGACACCGCCTGTCGCTCCGCCGACGCGATCCTCGAGGCGGTGGGAGAGGAGGGGGCGCGTTTCGATGACGTCGTGCTCGCCGGGCGCCGGGTGGGCGTCGACGCGATCGAGGTGGTGGAGACGATCGTCTGTCTGGCCGAGCAGGGGGTGGTGCGCATCCAGCCGGGAAGCGCGGGCAGCGGGCGGGGCGAGAAGCGCGATCGGGAAGCGATCGAGCAGGAGATCGCCGAGATCGAGTGCGCGCTCGAGTTCATGATCGACGCGCTCGTGGCGCGTCTGCGGCTCGCCGACTGCTACGAGGCGATCGGTGAGAAGAACAAGGCGGCGCAGCAGCTGCGCATCGCCGGCGAGCAGCTGCAGCAGCGCGGCCGATCCGACGAGGCGCTCGGTGTGTTGCGGCGGGTGTTGGCCATCAAGCCGCACGATTTCGGTGTGCGCGAGAAGATCGTCTCGATCCTGCACGGCATGCGCCGATTCGGCGAGGCGGTGCGCGAGGGGCTCGAACTCGCCAACCACTACCAGCGCTACCGGCTGTTCCATCGGGCGGCGGGCGTGCTCAAGCGGCTCGTCGGCTGGGCGCCGCGCGACGTCGAGCTGCGGCGGCGGCTGATCGACCTGCTCGTGCGCACCGACCGCACGCGCGAGGCGGTGGCCGAGTACGCCCGGCTCGCGGAACTGTATGCCGAACTCGAGGACGAGGAGGCCGCACTCGCCTGCTACCAGCAGATGCTCGCGCTCGAGCCGACCCACCGCGACGCGCGCAGCCGTATCGAGCGCTTCGCACGCCGCTCCAAGGCGTTCGTCGCCCCGTATGTCGGGGTGGCGGCCGGCTACCTGTTGCTGTTCGTGGGCGGATTCTTCCTGTTCGAACGCTATCGCGAGGTGCGCGCGTTCCGGCTTGCGCGGGCCGAGGCAATCCGGCTCGCCGAGGGCAACGACTTCAACGGGGCACGGCGGGTGCTCTCCGAGGTGGCGGTGCGCTACGACGTGCCGCGCGACAAGCTGCGCACCGTGCGGTCGGAGGTCGACCGTCTCGAGCGCTACTTCCATGAGGCCAAGGCGTACGAACTCGTGCGCCGGGCGCGCAAGTTCGAGGAGAACAACGACGCCAGGGCGGCGCGGCAACTGTATGCGCGGGTTCTCAGCCGCTACGGCGAGAGCCGGTTCGCGCCCACCGCCCGGCAGCGGCTCGCCGTTCTCGAGCGCAACGAGGACGAGGCGCGTCGGCTCGCCCACCAGGCGAGCCTGCTGCGACGCGACCACAAGAGCGCCGAGGAATTCGAGCGCGTGCGGGAACTTGTGCGCCGTTATCCCGCGACCGAGGTGGCGCACACGATCGAGCTGCCGATCGCGTTGTACAGCGAGCCGAGCGGAGCACTTCTGTACGTCGACGGACGCAGCGTCAACGCGCGCACCCCGTTCGAGCTGCGGCGGCCGGCCGCGCGAGCGCTCGAGGTGCGGCTCGTTCTCGACGGGTTCGAGCCGTGGCGCGCCCGCCTCGATCCCCGCGATCCGAAGCTGTCCTACCCCCTGCGGGTACAGCTGCAACGGCGGGCGCGCTGGCGGTCGCTCGCGCTCGGACCGGTGGTCGCCGCACCGTGGGTCGATGACGAGACGATCGTGGTGGGCGGCACCGACCAGCGGCTGCGCGTCTACGACCGCCGCGGTGTGCTGCGTTGGAGTCGTTCGGTGGGCTTCGGCGCGGAGGTGTTCACGCAGCCGGTGCGGACCGGCGACGTCGTCACGGTCGCGACGCGCGACGGGGCGATCTCCGCGTGGTCGCTCGCCGACGGGGCGTTGCGCTGGCGCGAACGGCGCCCCGAGCCGGTGACGGAGTTGCAGCCGGTCGACGACGGGGGGGTCGTGCTCGCGGCGGGGCGGACGGTCGAGCGACTCACTGCTGACGGCACCTCGCGCTGGCGCTCCCAACTCGACGCGCGCGTGCTCGCCGGTCCCGTGCGATCGGGCGGCACGCTGGCCGTGGCGCTCGCCGACGGG
>RFJN01000146.1 GCA_003694875.1 Planctomycetota bacterium
CTCCGGTACCCGGCGCCACGTGGCGCCGCGACGCAACGGCACACGCAGCGAACGCAGATTTCCGATATAAACGTCTAGAGAGCGCGAATCCGCCGGTGCGCGCCGGTTGGCGCGAGGGTTGCTACAGCGCGGGCCTTCGCGTCCGCGCGCCCGGGCGCGCTTGACCTTGGACATAGAATGGCGCACGGTGTCGCAGCGGGCGAGGCCCGCCGCGGCGCGGCGCGCGAGACGATCGGGAAGGTAGCGACATGGACGGGGTGATCGCCGATCACAGCGCCACACTGGATCAGCTCGCCACGGGCGAGAGCGCTGTCGTGGCCGGGGTCAACGGCGCCGGGCTGAGCCGGCGCCGGCTGCTCGAGATGGGGTTCGTGCAGGGCACGCCGGTGCGGCTGGTGCGGCGCGCTCCGCTCGGCGATCCGCTCGAGCTCGACGTCGCCGGCTACCGCCTGTCGCTGCGCGGCGAGGTGGCGGCGCACATCCACGTCCGGCGCCGCGGCTGACCATGCACACCGACGCTCCCGCGCGCCCGCGGCGCATCGCGCTCGTGGGCAACCCCAACGTGGGCAAGACCACCCTCTTCAACCGCCTCACCGGCCTCCGGCAGAAGGTGGGCAACTTCCCCGGCGTGACCGTCGAGCGCAAGGTCGGCCACGCGCGGCTTCGCGGCGTCGATCACGAGGTGATCGACCTGCCGGGCAGCTACAGCCTCGTGGCGGACGCGATCGACGAGGAGATCGTCGCGAAGCTGTTGTGCGAGGGCGGCGACGACCCGGCGCACCGCTGCGACTGCCCCGACGTGGTGGTCGTGGTCATCGACGCCGGCAACCTGCGGCGCAACCTCTTCTTTCTCTCCGAGGTGCTCGACACCGGGCTGCCGGTCGTGGTCGCGCTCAACATGGTCGACGAGGCGCAGCGCGCCGGCATCGCGATCGACGCGCGCGCGATCGAGCGCGTGAGCGGCGTACCGTGCGTCGAGACGGTCGCGCGCCGCGGCGAGGGCATCGAGCGGCTGCTCGAGCGCGCGGTCGAGGCCGCCGAGCGCGGCGTCGCGCCGAGCCGCCGCTGGCGGCTGCCGCCCGAGGACGAACAGCGGCTCGGGGCACGGATCGACGGCGCACAGCCCCGTTGGAAGGAGCTGCAGGCGCTGCGTGCCGAGCAGCCCGACTTCCGGCAGCGGGAGATCGAGGCGCGCTACCGCTGGGCCGCCACCGCCACCGGCCCCGACGTGCAGCGGGCCGCGGCGCTGCGACGACGCAGCGACCGGATCGACCGGTGGCTGCTGCACCCGGTGATCGGTCCGCTCGCGTTCGTGCTGATCATGGGACTGCTCTTCCAGGCGGTGTTCACCTGGGCGGTGCCCGCCATGGACCTGCTCGAGCAGGGGATCGGCCAGCTCGCGGACGCGGTGCGCGGTCCGGCGCTGTGGCAGCGGCTGCTCGCCGACGGCGCGATCGCCGGTGTCGGCGCCGTCGTGGTCTTCCTGCCGCAGATCCTGATCCTGTTCCTCGGGCTCGGGCTGCTCGAGGATACGGGCTATCTCACCCGCGCCGCCTTCATCGTGGATCGCCCCCTCAAGGCGCTCGGACTCAGCGGGCGCGCGTTCATCCCGCTCATGTCGTCGTTCGCCTGCGCGGTGCCCGGCGTCATGGCCGCGCGCGCGATCCCCGATCCCCGCGAGCGCTGGCTCACGATCTTCATCGCGCCGCTCATGACGTGCAGCGCCCGGCTTCCGGTCTACGCGCTGCTGATCGCCGCCTTCATCCCCGACCACCGCTATCTCGGCGGTCTCGTCGGGCTGCAGGGGCTCGTGCTGCTCGCGCTGTATCTCGCGGGCATGGCGGCCGCCGCCGGCTTCGCGCTGCTCGTGGAACGCTGGCGCTCGCCGGGCCCGCGGCTGCACGGCATGCTCGAGCTGCCGCCCTACCGGCTGCCCACCGCGCGCACCGTCGCGCTGCGGCTCAAGCTGCGTGCGGGCGCCTTCCTCACCCGTGCCGGCAAGCTGATCTTTCTCGCGAGCGTGCTCATGTGGGCGCTCACCACGTTCCCGCAGACCGCGCCGCCACCCGGCGCGAGCGCGGAAGAGGCCGCTGCCGTACAGCTCGAGGCCAGCTTCGCCGGCCAGCTCGGCCGCCTCGTGGAACCGGTGTTCCGCCCCCTCGGCTTCGACTGGAAGATCGACGTCGGACTGATCAGCTCCTTCGCCGCGCGCGAGGTGTTCGTGGGCACCATGGGGGTGGTGTACTCGGTGGGCGAGGGCGCGGACGAGCACTCGAGCAGCCTGCGCGCGGCCATGGCCGCACAGCGGCATCCCGACACCGGCGCGCCCGTCTACGATCTGCCCACCGTGCTCGCACTGCTCGCCTTCTACGTGCTCGCCCTGCAGTGCGTCTCGACGATCGCGATCGTGGCGCGCGAGACCGGCTCGTGGCGCACCCCGGCGCTGCAGTTCGTCGCCTTCACCGGCGCCGCGTGGATCGCAGCGTGGCTCACGCGCCAGATCGCGATCGCCCTCGGCGGCTGATCCCCCGTTCAAGCGCCGCCGCTCGCCGACCGATCTCCTCCGTAGGGCCGCGCGGGAGGTGTCGCCATGCAGCCGCGGGTGTGGGCCGAGGTGGATCACCGCGCGATCGCGGCCAACGTGCGGACCCTGCAGAGCGTCGTCGGGCCCGGCTGCGATCTGCTCGGTGTGGTCAAGGCCGACGCGTACGGCCACGGGCTGTGCGAGGTGGCGAGCACGCTCGTGCACAGCGGCATCCGGCGGCTCGGGGTGGCGCAGCTCGCCGAGGCGCTGGCGCTGCGCGAGGCGGGGATCACCGCTTCGATCGTGCTGCTCGGCCCGCTGCTCGACGACGAGCTCGAGCCGGCGGTGCGCCACGACGTGCAGCCGACCCTGCACACCCTCGAGCAGATCGGACCCCTCGCGCGGGCATGTGAGCGCAGCCGCCGGCGCACGCCGCTGCCGGTGCACCTGTTCGTCGATACCGGCATGGGGCGGTTCGGCTGCTCGCCGGCCGACACGCTGCGGCTCGCCACCGCGATCGCCCGCTCGGAGCGGCTCGAGCTCGCCGGGATCGCCACGCACCTCGGCTGCGCGGACGCCCGCGACCCCCGACCGACCGAGCGACAGCTCGCCCACTTCAGCGAGCTGCTGCTCGCGCTCGCGCGCCGCGGGCTGCGGCCGCCGCTCGCCCACGCGGCCGCGAGCGCGGCGCTGCTGCGCTTCCCCTCGGCGCGCCACGAGCTGTGCCGACCGGGGCTCGCGCTGTACGGCGTCGATCCGCGCGGCGCGCGTGCGCGCGGGATCGAACTCCGCCCCGCGCTGCGGCTGTGCAGCCGGCTCGTGCTGCTCAAGCACCTGCCCGCGGGCGCGAGCGTGGGCTACGGCGCGCGCTGGCGCGCCCCCCGCCCCACCCGCCTCGGGGTCGTGGCGTGCGGCTACCACGACGGCTATCCCGTCGCTCTCAGCGGCGAGGGCGATCCCGACCGCGCGGGGCGGGTGCTCGTGCGCGGACACAGCGCAGCGGTACTCGGCCGCGTGAGCATGGACGCGCTCGCGATCGATCTGACCGAGATCCCCGAGGCGCGCGCCGGCGACACCGTGACGCTGCTCGGTCGCGACGGCGAGCAGCGGCTGCTCGTCGAGCAGCTCGCACACCGTGCGGGCACCATCCCCTACGAGCTGCTGTGCCGTATCGGGCCGCGGGTCGAACGCCGGCATCTGCATCGGCCCGCACCGCCGCGCCCCTCCGGGCAGCCCGGACGCAGGTCCGCTCGACCGCACCCGCGCAACGCACCTACAATGGCGCGCTGAGACGCGGGCGGGACCGCGTCGGCTGAGGAGCGACGGGGTGCGGCTGCGCTGGCGTCTCGGGGCGGCGATCGGCGCCTGCGTGTTGACGGTGCTCGGGCTGCTCGCGCTCGACGTGCACATCGCGCTGCAGCCGCAGCCGCTCGCGCGCCAGCTGCAGGCAGCGCTCGACCGCGTGCTCCTCACCCCCTATTCCCTCTCCTCGGTCGAGGCGTCGGTGCGTCGGGGGGTGCGCCTCGAGCAGCTCATCGTCGCCGATCGCTCGGGCCGGCCGGCCCTTCGTGTCGAGCGCATCGAGACGGGGCTGGACTGGCGACGTCTCGCGCTCGCGCCGATCCGCATCACGGGGCCCGAGCTGTGGGTGCGGCGCGGGACGCACAGCGCGTGGAACCTGCTCGAACTGCTCGACCCGGCGCTGCTGCGCAGCGGCGCGGAGAGCGGTACTCGCCTGCCGCGGCTCGAGATCGAGATCGTGGGGGCGACGCTGCACCTCGAGGATCCGCCGGGCTATCCGCCGGGTACGCGTCTGCAGTTCGCGGGCATCGACGCGCGGGTGCGCTCCGATCCGGACGAGGGCGTCGTCGCGCAGCTCCGGCTGCCGCCGCCGGTGCACGCGCGGTGGAAGTCGCTCGAGCTCGTGCTGCGGCTGCCGCCCGAGTCCGGTCTCTCGCCCACGGTGCTTGGCGTGCACGCGAACAAGGTCGAGGTCGACCCCGGACTCCGGCGCCTGCTGCCCACCCGGTTCCGCACGCTCTACGACCGGCTGCAACCGCACGGGGTGGGGGATCTCGCCCTGGAGGTGACCCTGCCCCCCGACGGCGGTCGGCCGCAGCTCGACGGCAGCGTGCTCGTGCACGCCGGCGGCATGCGCCTGTTCGCCTTCCCCTACCCCGTGGAGGACGTGACCGGGCGGATCGAGATCCGCACCCGCCGGATCGCGCTGCGCGGGCTCGAGGGGCGGCGTGGCGCGGCGCGCTATCGCGGCGAGGGCGAGATCACCCTCAATCCGCCCGGGATCGACGACACGATCGACGTGCGCGTGCAGGTCGAGCAGCTGCCGCTCGACGACGCGCTCGAGGCCGCGCTGCCCACCGAGGTGCGCGCGATCTATCGCCGCTTCTCGCCGCGGGGCTCGGTCGGCGGGCGCGTGCGGGTGTTCGGCACGATCAAGCCCCCCGGGATCGAGGACGAGATCCACTGGCGGATCGAGGCACGCGCCCACGGACTCGAGGCGGCCTTCGACGCGTTCCCCGTCCCGGTGCGCGATCTGCGTGGCACGCTGTGGATCGAGGACGAGACGCTGCACTTCGAGCGGCTGCACGGCCGCTGCCGGGGCGGCACGATCGAGGCGTCGGGCCGGCTCGACGAGCAGCGGCTCGAGATCGCGCTCCGCGGCACCGACATCGGAATCGACCCCGCGCTCGGGCGCGAACTCGACGCCGAACAGGCCGCGATCGCCCGTCGACTCGAGCCCGACGGCCGGATCGACCTGCAGCTCGCGGTGCGCGGGCGCACCGATCCCGCAACGGGCGCCATGCCGGTGCGCTACGAGGCGCGGCTCACCCCGCAGCCGGGGCTGCGGCTGCGTCCGGCCGACTTTCCCTATCCGCTCGTGGTGGAGGGCGGCACGGTGCGGATCGAGCCGAGCGGAGCGCGCATCGAGGCGGTGCGCTGCCGCGGGGCGGGCGAGGACAATCCGCTGCGGCTCGTCGCCACGGGCTTCGTGCCGGCCTCGCCCTCGGTGCCGCGCCCGCTCTCGCTGCGCATCGAGGCACACGATCTGCCGATCGACGAACGGCTGCAGGCGTGCGCGCAGACGCTGCGGGAACGCGAGGGCGAGGACGAACACGCACAGCCGCACCCCGTGCCGGCGATCCTGGCAGCCACCGGACTGTCGGCGGGACGCGTGCGCCGGCTCTCGCTGCAGATCGAGACCCCGCGCGGCACGGCGCAGGCGACGGACGCGTCCGAGCCCGCGGTGCGTGTCACCGGCGCCCTGCAGCTCGAGGGGGGCCGTGCGCTGCCGCCCGCGTTTCCGTACCCCGTCGACAACTGGAGCGCCGAACTCCTGTTCTCGCCAAGCTCCGCCGACGTGATCCGCTGCCGCGCGCGGCTCGGCCCCGCCCGGCTCGAGGCGGCGGGCCGGATCGCGCTCGCCCCGGGGATCTCCTCGAACCTGCGCGCGCGGCTGCGCGGACTGCCGATCGACAAGCGGTTGCGCGAGGCGCTCGGCGGCAACGCGCAGGCGGTGCTCGAGGCGCTCGGTGCGCGCGGCAGCCTCGCGGTGCAGGCGC
>RFJN01000147.1 GCA_003694875.1 Planctomycetota bacterium
CGCCACACGGAGGCCACAGGTTTGTCGTGAGGTCCGTCATGCCGCAGAGTCCCTGGTCCAGACCCACCCGCGTGATCATCGAGACCTCGAGCTGGCTCCACCCCGCCACCGAGGAGTTCGTGACCTCGACCCTGCTCCCGGTCCTCTCTTCCAACAGCGCGCTGCCGGTGATCGTTCCGTCCTCGACGATGCGCGAACTCTACGAGACGAGCCAGAACGGCAGTGACTCGCGGGCCTCGCAGGCACAGCAGGCCCTGCGGTTCATCGGCAGAAGCCCCGAGTTCGAGGTCAAGGGGCGGGATGCAGCCAGCCCGAGCAGCACCGTTCTGACCAGGCTCATTCCCGGCCTCCTGGGCAAGGTGCAGGTCATCCTGTTCACCCACGATCCGTCCCTCGCACGGACGCTCCTGCGCGATGCCCGCGCGAAACCGCACGCGTCGCACCGGCTTCACGTGGTCCGCCTCCACGACCGAGGCCCGCTGCGCTACGTCTTCGAACCCGCCGGGAATCGGGTGCGCTGCCTCCCGGAACGGAGGCTGTTTCCCCTTCCTCCGATCGCCGGACCAGACCGGCGGAGGAAGGTCGCAGCGCTCGACCTCACGCCGGTTGCACGCACGAACGAGCTCGGCCCCGGCAGCACCGTACGGGATCGCCACGGGAAGACCTACCTGCTGGGGAAGGAACTCGGCAGAGGTGGCGAAGGCAGCGTCTTCGAAATCGAGCGCGACCTCGTTGCGAAGATCTATGCTCCCAACAAGCTGCTGCGCTACATGGTCGATAAGCTGCGCTGGATGTGCGACCACCCTGTGGTCCACCGCGGCATCTGCTGGCCGCGCGAGCTGCTGTACGACGCGTCCGGGACGCCGGTCGGCTACCTGATGCCGCGCGCGGGGGGCAAGGACCTGCGCCGCTCGATCTTCGTCAAGCCGATCCTCGAGAGACGACACCCGCAATGGCGGCGCCGGCACCAGGTGCGGCTGTGCCTCTCGATCCTCGAGATCATCGACGTCCTGCACCGCCACGACGTCGTGGTCGGCGACCTCAATGGGGGCAACGTGCTCTACGAGGACGAGAACACGGTCTACTTCGTCGACTGCGACAGCTATCAGGTCGACCGCTATCCCTGCCCGGTGGGCATGCCGCCGTTTCTCGCTCCCGAGCTCCTCAACCGGAACCTGCGAGGGACCTTGCGGAGCAAGACAAGCGATCACTTCGCCGTCGCGACCCTCCTGTTCATGATCCTGCTTCCGGGAAAGCCGCCGTATTCCCACCAGGGAGGAGGCGATCCCGCCCGCAACGTTCGAAAGAAACACTTTCCGTACGCGCTCGGTGAGCGCGCAAGCGAAGGCGTTCCCCTCGGTTGCTGGCGCTTCGTCTGGAGCCACTTCCCGCGCTACCTGAAGGAAGCCTTCTTCGGTGTGTTCGACCAGGACCAGCGTCTGTCACCCGCCGAATGGATCGAACTCATGCAGCGCTACGAGAGAGACCTGGGGAAAGGCTACGTGTCCGACGCGTTGTTCCCCAGGACCCTGAAGCAACTGACAAGGGAGCAGGCCGACGAGTACGGACTTCCGTGGGCGAACTGCGCCAGGTGCAACCGGGGATTCTCGCCCGGAAAGCCGCACCACACGTTGTGTCGCTCGTGTTACCGCGACCGTGTCCGGAGACGGTCCTAACGTTCTTTGTGCAACGGCCACTGGTTGTTGCCGTGAATCGTTCCAATGGAGGTTTGTGATCATGACCGACGAGTTCGACTTCGACGACACCTGCATCACGGAACAGGATCTGCTCGAGAACCCGACCGCGCGCGTTCCCGTCCTGCTCTGTCTGGACACGAGCGGCTCCATGAGCGGACAGCCGATCCGGGAACTCGCCGAGGGTGTCGAGCTCTTCTATCGTGAAGTCACCGAGGACGAGCTCGCGTGCCATTCGGTCGAGATCGCGATCGTCACCTTCGGAGGCACCGTGCAAACACACGCGGACTTCGGACCGGTGCAGCAACGACCGGATCTGTCCTTCACGGCTTCCGGCGCGACCCCCATGGGACGGGCCGTCCTCGAGGGACTGTGCCGGCTCGAGGAGCGCAAGAGCGACTACAAGAGCCACGGCGTCGATTACTACCAGCCGTGGCTCGTGCTCATGACCGACGGGGCGCCGACCGACGACATCACCGAGGCGGCCTCCCGTTGCAGCGCCCTCGTCGAGGCGAGACAGCTCACGGTATTCCCGATCGGGATCGGCCCGCACGCGAACCTCGAGACCCTCGCCCGGTTCTCGCCCAGGCGAACTCCCTTGCGTCTGCAGGGGCTCGAGTTCCGCAAGTTCTTCGAATGGCTGAGCAAGAGCGTACAGCGTGTCTCCGCCTCGATCCCGGGCCAGAGCGTTCCGCTGCCTGCTCCGACGGGCTGGTCCTCGGTGTGACGGACCATGACCGCCTCGTCCACCTCCCCCCCAACTGCCGAGACCGGCGGCCGGCTCCTGCGCTGGTTCGCAGCGGCCGCCGCCTCGCCGGGGCGGCGACACGTGAACGTCTGCGCCCCGTGCGAGGACGCCGTCGCCACGTGGTCCGACTCCTCACGCGCCGCGGTGGCCGTATCCGACGGCGCCGGCTCGGCACGCCATGCACGGGCCGGCGCCGAGGTCATCGTCCGGGCGGCCGTCGACGTGCTGGCGGCAGCGCCAGCCGACCCCTCCCTGGACGAGTTGCGGTCCGCCATCCTCGGCGCGTGCCTGGAACGTCTGCGCGAGCGCGCCCGGGCGCTCGGAGCCGAACCGAACGAACTGGCCGCCACGCTGCTGTTCGCCGCGACGCTCGGCGATGATCTGCTCGTGGGCAATCTCGGCGACGGCGCAGCGCTCGGGCTCGACGAGAACGGCGTCGCTCGCGCCGTGCTGCCCCCCGAGCGCGGTGAGTTCGCCAACGAGACCTACTTTGTCACCTCGGGCTGCGCCCTCGAGCGCCTGCGCTGCGAGCGCCTCGACGCCACGCGCTGGCGCGGCGTGCTGCTGACGACCGACGGCGCAGCGGCGAGCCTCTGCCAGCAGGAGGGGCGACAGATCGCGCCGGCGGTGGTGAAGCTGCTGCAACTTCTCGACGTGCACCCACCTCGTGACGCCGAGGCGTTGCTCGCGCGCAAGATCCTGCCCGTGTTCCTTCGCAGGACCACAGACGACTGCTCGCTGGGGTTGCTCTACGGCGCGCGAATTTCGTGCGCCGAGCTGCGCGAGCGGTCGCCGGCCTACCAGCGGGCGCTGCTCGACACCGGCAACGCCCGCGGTAGCCGCAATCGCCTCGCGGTCGCGGAACTGTTGCTGGCAGGCCGAAACACGGCCCAGATCGCCGAACAGACCGGACTGACACCGCAGACCGTACGGAGACACGCCCGCGCCACCGCGCCGCTGCGGTGCGGTGCGGCCGGCCGCCCCACCGGCGAACCCGCGTCCAGGTGACGGCCGCTTCCAGCCGCGCCGCGGGCGAGCGAGGCCGTGCAGCGCCGGCCGCACGCCAGCCAGACCGCACAA
>RFJN01000148.1 GCA_003694875.1 Planctomycetota bacterium
ACAACCGCTGCGTCACGCCGCACCCACCATCACGAGATCACCGCAAGGCGGTCATCACGTCATGTTGTTGCTGCCCGGGACGATCTCGATGTACTGCGGCTTCACGACCAGCTCGACCGTCGCCGACTCGCCGTCGACACCGACCGTACCGGCGTTGTACGAGCACGGCATGCACACCATGAGGTTGTAGGTGCGCGCGAGGTTGCCGTTGCGGGACATGAGGTTGACCGTGATGTCCTTGCGCACGTCGTTGCCGTCACGCGCCGAGTTCATCCACGCCTCGATGTCCTTGCACTGCGTGTCCTGGTTGACCCGGAACACGAACCGCGCGTAGCCGTACTTCGGGATCGAGCCGCCGAGCTGGCGCCACTGCGACGCGTTGCCCTGCGTCACGTCCTTGATCTCGATCTCGATCGGATCGCAATCGAACGAGACCACGTCCTTCGCGGACTGCTCGCAGCCCGGAATCTCGACGGTGAAGTTGTCACCCGTCAAGATCTCGTCGTGGGGGAGATTGGCCATGACCTCTCCACCTCCATTCCTGCCCTGCGTCTTCGGCCCCGGACCTCCCGGAGCCCGACACCGGGCGCCCTACTTCTCCGCGGCGGGACCGCCCCGCGCGCGGGTTCGCCCGGAGGCGGCCGTGGCACGAGACCCCGGCCACCCCCGAACGCGACTGCCTGTCAAGCGGCCGGCACGGCCGACCGCGCTACCGCGAGTGCTATTCGCTCACGTCCGAGCCGGCCTGCCACTGGCCGATGCGGAAGATCACGAACTCGGCCGGCTTCACCGGGCAGATCCCGATCTCGGTGATCACCTGACCCGCGTCGATCACCTCCGGCGGGTTGGTCTCCTCGTCGCACTTGACGTAGAAGGCCTCTTCCGGGGTCTTGCCGAACAGCGCACCGGTCCGCCAGATCCGGTACAGGAACGCCCGGATGTCGCGGGTGATCTTCTTCCAGAGGGTGTGGTCGTTGGGCTCGAAGACCACCCACTGGGTTCCGATCTCGATCGACTGCTCGATCATGATGAACAGACGGCGCACGTTGATGTAGCGCCAGGAGGCGTCGCTCGAGAGGGTGCGCGCACCCCAGACGCGGATCCCGCGGCCACGGCGCGAGAAGTCGCGGATGCAGTTGATCCCCTTCGGGTTGAGGATGTCCTGCTCGCCGCGCGAGATGCTGTAGCGCAGACCCAGCGCACCGCGCACGATCTCGTTCGCCGGCGCCTTGTGCACGCCACGCTCGGCGTCGACGCGCGCGTAGATGCCCGCCATGTGGCCCGACGGCGGCACGAAGATGTTGCCCTTCTCCGGATCGTAGACCTCGATCCACGGGAAGTAGTACGCGCCGTACTTCGAGTCGCGCGGCTTGGGCAGCTTGTCCACCCCGCCGTCGATCGTCTCGGGGCTGTCGAGGATCGCGAAGCGGTCCTTGCGCACCTCGCAGTGCGTGAGGATCGCGTCGACCACCGCCGGATCGGTCACGCCCGGGGCGCACACGATGTTGATGTCGTCGACGTCCTCGAACGTCTTCAGGCCGGTGCGCTTGCCGGGGCCCTTGTCCTCGCCGATGAACATCTTCGCGAGGTCCTTGGAGCTCGCTCCCGGCTTCGCCGGCGCGCCCTTCTCGTCCTTGCCGCCACCGGAGCCCGCGGCCGAGCCCACGTTGCACACGAAGCAGCGGCTGCCGCCGTTGTTGAAGAAGCCGTAGACCGCGTGCGCGAGATAGTCGCTGTCGCGGAAGTCGCCGAAGGTGTTGACGTACTGCGACCAGTTCGTGATGAAGACGGGCTTGTTCACCGGGCCCTTGTTGCAGGTGCCGAGGAACCCGACCGTGCTGGTGCCGACCGCCTCGATCGGCTTCGTCCCGCGATCGACCTCTTCGACGTAGACACCCGGGCTCAGATAGGAAGTCGCCATGGGTCTCCTACTCTCCTCTCCCGGAGCAGGTCTCGGCCCACCTGGGCGCGCCCGCTCCCGATTGCACTCCTGACGAACGCGTGGGGCCGGCCTCCTCTCGCCTCGCTCCCCACCGCGACACCGACGCGTTGCGCCCTCCTACTCGGTTGCCGCGCCGACGATCGCCGGCGCTCGGTTCTGCTCTCCCCGCGGACGGCCCTCCCCGGCCGCCCGCCCCAACTCCTGCGTGCGCGCGGCGAAGCCGCACGCGTGTCCTCGTTACGACTCGACCTTGCGGTAGATGTTGACCTTCTCCACCACGCGGCGCACCGGCACGCGGAAGATCGACTCCATCACCACATCGACCTTGTAGACCACGCTCGGCTGGTAGCTGCGGCCCTGGCTCTGGAAGACCGCCATGAGCGTCTCGATCCCCACGTTCTCGTCGAGATCGACCACAAGCTGCCCCGCGCGCTCGAGCGACACCCCCTGGTAGTCGTCGGGCGAGACCACCGGGAACGAGAAGAAGTGCTGCATGAGCGCGCCGAGCGCCACCTGCGTCTCGAGCGGGTCCTTCGTCCAGGGGCTGATCATATAGCGGGTGGTGACGCGCGTCGGAGAACCGACCCGGTATTCGGTCAGCCCCCCTTCCTCGTCCTCCTCCCGCACGATCGGCCGCTCGTGCGTCTGGCCGTCGCGGGTGCGCGTCGCGTTGAGCAGCACCACGCTGAACAGCACCTGGTTCTTCTTGAGCTTGTCGACTTGCGCCGGATCCGGGAGTTCGTAGGCCACCTCGATCCTGGCCTTGTCACCGAGTTGATCCGGCAGATGCGTCTGCAGCAGATAGCCCAACGTCTTGCTCAGGTCCATGAGGACGTTGTGCTGCACGCTGTGACGCTTCGTGATCGTAGCCGCGTCGGTCACCGTCCACCCCACCGTTCGGAACCGCGGACGCGCCGCTCTCTCCTTCGGCGCCGGCGGTCGCACGGAGCGCTCCCCACGCCGCCGTGCTACACTTCCGCTCGCTGTCCGGTCCCGCTATGACTCGAATGGTAGCGTCGCTCGATGGGGGTGTCAATCGCACCGGAACCCATTTTCGCGCCGGAGAAAGGACGCCGCAACTCATGTCAGAACAAGACGTTGCAAAACCCCAGACCACAGACACCGAGAACGGACAACCCGAACTCGCTGCCGAGGCGAACACCGAGCCGAGCCCCGAACAGCTCGCCGAGCAACGGCGAGAGCAGTTCGCCACACGCCTCGCCGCCCGCGGGCACACCGAACGCCGGCTCGATCCCGCGCTCGCAGCGGCGCTCGGCGACCCCATGAAACCGTTCGTTCTCTGGGATGTGGCACGCGAGGAACTCGACCCCGGCCGCCTGCGCGCCGAGCACTACGAGTGCTCGACGTTGCTCGTCCGCCGCGGTCGTCCCCCCCTGCCGCGTCTTCGGCCCGTGTGCAGTCGCGAACTCGAACGCTTCGTGCCCGCAAGCCGGCTGGCGCAACGTGCCCACACCGCATTGCGCGCCGCGCTGCGGCTGCTGCTGCGGCAACCGATCGTGCCCGCAGACGACAGCGCGGCGCGGTGACGGATCACCGCGCCGCACGATCCCGCACGCCTTCCGATCGCGATCCGATTCTTCAGACCGCGTCCCACTCGGCCTCGCGCTCGCTGCGCTGCGCCCGCTGCTCGAGCGCGGCGAGCTGCGCCTCGAGCCGCTGCAGCGTCTCGATCCCGCGCCAGTAGCTCTCGACGAGACTGATCGCGAGTCGCCCGGCGATGAACCACGCCGGCAGCCGATAGCGAATCTGCCAGCCGCCCTCCGGGGCGGGAAAGCCGTGTCGCTCGAGCACCTGCTCGGTCACGCGCGCGATCCGCTGCAGCGCCTCGTCCACGACCGGATTGGCCTCGAGACTGCGCCGCCGCTCGGGCGTGTCGGGAAGCTGCTGCACCCCCTCGAGCCACGGCTCGGCGCGCTCGAGTTCCGCGAGGATCTCGGCGCCGGCTGCCTGTCCCGCCGCGCGCGCGTCCTCCTTCAGCGCGCGCAGCTTCTCGGCCTCGAGACGCGGCGCCGCCCCCGAGACGTAGCGTTCCTTGACCTGGCGCAGCACGAATGCCGGCAGGTCCACCGCGAGCACCTCCCGCAGCTCGGAGACGTCGCGCAGCACCTTCTCGCGCACCGCGTCCCGCTGCTCCGCGAGCTGCTCGGCGCTCGGCGACTCTCCCTCCCCCGTTCCGGCATCGATCTGGATCGTGTACATCGCGTGCGTTCTCCCTCCCCGCGTCGCCGAGGCCGCAACAGCGCCGAGCCCCGTCGGGCCGGCCTGCAGCGCACCGTACCCGCTCACCACGGATTCGGCTGCCGTCGCTCGCGCTCGGTCACCAGCTCTTCCTCGAGCAGGTCCATGACCCGCTCGGCGAGCATATCGACGAACTCGTCCTCGCGCATCGACTTGCGCACGTGGAAGTAGTCCATGAAGCGCTTGAGGTAGTTCTCCGGCGTGCGCGGCACCTCGACGTCCTTGTCCTGGTCCTTGCCGAGCAGCAGCGAGAGCGGCGACTTGGGCGGCGGCTGCAGGAACGAGAACGTTCCCGGTCCCGTCATGCGCCGCTTCGCCGCCGCCTCGTTGCGCTCGGCCTCGGCCTCGAGCTGCTGCTTCTTCGCTCCGTCGCCGTCCTTCTTCGCGTCCTTGCCCTTGCCGCGCAGCCCGCCGAGCAGCCCGCCGAGCAGACCCGAACTGGCGCGATCGCCCGCGATCCGCTCGATCCCCCCGGCGATCGTCCCCGCGGTGCCGCCACCCACCTTGCGTGTGATCAGCTTGCCGAGTTCGCGCCCCGCCTTGCGCTGGTTCTTGTCGCTGCGCACCTCCTTGCGCAGCCGGTCGAACAGCCGCGAGAAGATCGACTTGCGCTGCAGCAGCGCGGCACCGCCGCGCTCCGCCCCCTCGCCCGCGAGCGCGACGCCGCGCATGGCACGCCGCAGCCGGTCGGGCAGCTTCGGCGTCCCGCGATCGAGCGCCGACGCCCAGCGCGGCTGCCTCGCGGTCTCGGGCTCGCTTCGCCGCGGCTTGCCGCTGCGATCGCGCCCCTCGAGGTGCTGCGTGGTGTGTGTCACCTCGTGCACGAGCAGCGCGAAGCCCTCGGGCGTGTCGGGGTTCCACTCCCCCTCGCCAAAGTAGATGTTCGTTCCCACCGTGAACGCCCGCGCCTCGAGCGCCTGCGCGGCCTGCGCGGCCTGCTGGCCCACGTGGATGCGCACCCGCGGATCGACCGCACGGCCGGTCACCGCCTCGATCCGGCGCTTGAGATCCTCGGGAATGGGCATACCCATGCCGTCACCACGCGGCCGCGGACGACGCCCGCGATCGCGAGCGGCCGGAGCGGGACCAACCCCCTCGCCCTCCTCGGACTCCACCGCGCCGAGCGCATCGAGCTGCCGCAGCCCCGGCGACATCCGGAACGCCGCATGGAACGCGCGCTGTTCGGCGAGTTCGGCCTCCGCCTCGAGCGCGCGCGCGTTCGCCCCGATATCGACCGTGAACTCGGCCTTGGCCAGCACCAGCTCGGTGTTCCAGCCGGGCCCGGTCTCGTCCACACCGCGGTACAGGCGCGCATCCTCGACATACTCGTCGTCGCGCATCTCCTCGCCGTACGCCGGACCGATCACCGGCTCGGACGGCGGCCCCTCGGCGAACCCGCGTGTCGCCGCCTCGTACTCGTCCTTGCCGCTCGGCTGCGGCACCACCGGCTTCTCGAGCTCCACCGCCGGGGCAGCGAGCTCCATGTCCGGCGTATCGAGCCCAGGCTCGGGTTTCGCGCCGCCCGCCGCCTCCTCGAGCGACGGCGGCTCGGGCCCCTGGTCGGACGGACTCTCCACGGCACTCGCGGTGGTGTGCTCGTCACGCCCCGGCCCGCTCTCGGCGAACGCCTCCGGACCGCTCTTGACCTCGTCGAAGCTCGCCGCAGCGGCCTTGTCACCAAAGCTGCGGGGTTCGGGCGCCGCGAGACCGGAACCGCCCGCCGCCTCGGACTCCGTCTTGCCCGCCTTTTCCTCCGCGGGCTGCGAAGGCGCGGACGCCTCCTGGGCCGCCGGCTCCTGTTGCGCCGTCGCGGCCTTGTCCCGCAACGCGTCGCGCCGCCGGCGCAGCGCCTCCACCCGCTCGCGCAGCCGCTTCTCCTGCGCCTGTGCCTCGCGCACCTGGGCCGCGAGCCGTTCGATCTTGGCCTGCGTCTCCGCGTCCGCCTCGCCGGCCGCGGCCTCGATCGCCTCGGCATGCGCGAGCCGCAGCTCCGCCGCCTTCCGGAAGGTGCTCACCCACGCCGCCCACTGCTCGGCGAGCGCGAGTTCCGCGCGGGCGAGCTCCCCACCGCCCGCCGCCGCCTGCCGCGCCTGTGCGAGCGCCGCCTTCGCGCGGCGCTCCTCCTCGACGGCGCTGCGCACATCCTCGCGCAACTCCGCGAGACGCGCGGCTCCGACCGGACGCGGCCCCGCCTCGGCCTCGCCGCCCGCCTCCTGCTGCTTCTGCGGCGCCGCCTCGTCGTGTGTGGCGTCGGTCGCGGAAACAGCGGGCGTCAGCGCCGGTCCCGCCGCGAGTGTCGTCGCCGCCGCGGGCGACGGCGAACCACCCTGCTCGCTCTGGGCGCCCTGTTCCCCCTGGCCACCGGCGGTTGCCGGCGGCTGCGCCTCGAGCAGCACCGGCTCGGGCGCCGAGGTCTCGCGCTGCGGGGGCGTGTCGCTCGCCGGAGCAGCGTCCTCGGCGGCCGCCGCCGACACCGCGACCGCTCCCTGCCCTGCGGAGTCCGCCTGCCCTGCCCCACTGCCCTCGACCGTTGCGTCCGCGGCCTCGAGTCCCGGCTCGAAGCCGGCACTCTCCTCGGCCTGCGCCCCGCCGGCGGACGCTTCCGCACCGATCGACGCGCCGAGTGCCGCCTCGGCCGGCGATGGCTCGCCGCCCGACGCTCCCTGCCCCTCGCCGGCACCGGCCTGTGCTTCCGCACCGCCCGCACCACCGGCACCGAGTTCCCCGGCGCCGCCGGCCCCGCCGGCCCCACCGCTCGCCGTCTCGGCTCCCGGAGCCGATCCACCCTCGACGGTGGCCGCGATCGCCTCGGCGTCCACCTCGGCTGCGGCCGGCCCCCCTTCGAGCGAGGCTGCGATCGCGTCCGCGTCCGCCTCGGCGCTGTCGGGCCCCTGCGGAAGCGAAGCCGCGATCGACCCCGCGTCGGTCGAGGCCGCCGTCGGCCCCGCCTCGAGCGCGCCGCCGATCCCGCCGGACGCCGCCGCAGCGCTCTCGCTCCCGCCGCCGTCCTGCTGCGAGAGCGCGGCCGCGATCGAGCCGGCACCGGCCGCGGTCGAGCCGGCCGCAGCCACACCCGGCGTCCAGACCGAGCCGTCCTCGTCGGCGCGGCTGTCCGCCTGCGCCCCCGGCGCCCAG
>RFJN01000149.1 GCA_003694875.1 Planctomycetota bacterium
CCCTACCCCAGCGCCTCGAGGAAGCCCAGACGCTCGCGTCGGCGCACCCGGTAGTGCGGGAAGAAGTCGCGCGGGGGCACGAAGCCGAACAACGCCCGCAGCGTCTCGTCGAAGACCGCCCGGAAGTCGGTGTGCACCGGCAGATCGCGCTCCTCGTAGAGCGCCTTCGGATCGAGCGGCGTGTACGCACCGTACACCTTGCCGCCGCGCACCGCCCCGCCGGCGGCCAGCATGATCCCGCCGTGGCCGTGGTCGGTGCCCTCGTTGCCGTTCTCGCGCACCGTCCGGCCGAACTCGCTCATGGTGAGCACGACGACCTTCTGCGCCCTTTCCTCACCGAGGTCCTCGAGGAAGGCGGTCACCGAACCGGCGAGCCCCTCGAGCATCTCGTGCATCTTGCCGCCCACGCCCCCTTCCCGCGCGTGATGGTCCCAGCCCGGATAGTCGATCGCGGCGACCTCGAGCCCCGCCTCGGCCTTGATCAGCCGCGCGATCTGCCGCAGCTTCTCGGCCAGCGGGTGCTGCGGATACTGGGCGCGGCCCTCGTCCGCAGCGGGCTGCGAGACGATCTTGCGGTAGCGGCGCAGTTCCTCGATCGTGTTGCGGCCGGCCAGCACGACCGGGGCGTTCGGGTCGCCTCCCTCCTCGCGCGGCTCCATCTCGACCATGGGGCCGGTGGCGCCGTCCTCCCCGTAGATCTCGTCGAAGATGTCGAGCGGATCCTCGCCGCCGCGCCCGCCGCGCAGCGGCGGGACGGCGAGCACCGGGTAGGGACCGCGCAGCGAGCGCGGCAGCAGCGCCTGCGCCGCGACCGAGCGGAACTCGCCGGGCTTCGGCTTCCTGCCCTCGGCGCTCAGTTGCAGAAACCGGTTCAGCCAGCCCTGCTTGACCGTCCTGTCGCCGGGCGCCGCGTACTCCATGAAGTCCTGGCAATCGAAGTGGCTGCGGGAGGGGTGCGGGGAGCCGACGTTGATGATCGGGGCGAACTGCTTCTTCTCCCACAGCTTGTAGAAGGCGCCGAGCCCGGGGTGCAGGCCGAACATCCGGTTGAGTTCCACCACCCCCGGTTCCTGGCCGCGATCCTTCGGGGCGATGCCGATCGTGGGCCGGTGCTGGTAGTAGAAGCGATCCCGGTACGGCACGACCATGTTGAGCGCATCGCAGCCGCCGCGCAGATAGATCACGACGAGGGTCCCCCCGGTGCCGGACTCCTGCCGTCGCTCGCGCCCCCTGGCGAGCGCGTGCAGCGGCAGCAGGGCCTCGAGCGTCACGCCGGTGAGCGCCACCTGGAGCGAGCGCACGAGAAAATCCCGGCGACTGGTCGGCACATCGTCGATCCTGAACATGGCACGCCCTCCCATGGTGGCCCGGCTCTGTCCGGACCCGCTCACTGGCGCTGAAACTCCGGAGACCCGATCAGCAGCGCGACGAGGCGCTGCACCACCGCGCGTCGCGGCATGCCCTGCATCCGGCGCTCGGTCTCGCGCAGCACACGGAAGGTGCGCTCACCGACACCGAAGGGCATGAGCCGGTGCACGAGTTGCACGCTCAGCGGTCGATCCTCGTCTGCCCCTCTCGCGAACGCCCTCCAGTCGATCCGGATCGCGGCCCGCCCCCGCCCGACGAGGTCGAGCGCGAGCTGCCACCGCAGCGCGAGCACCCCCGGATCGAGCCACGCCTCGCGGGTGTCGTAGTAGCCCGTGGGGTCGGCGCACTGGTAGATGGGCTGCCGCATGATCTTGAGCGCCTGCAGAACGCGCTTCGGCTTCCGGACTTCGGCTCCCGTGGCACGAAGTGCGGCGACGGTGAACTCGAAGGGGGTGCGGAACTTGGTCCCCACGTACCTCGGATCGAAGAAGGCGGGATCGAGGATGATCGCGCGCGTGACCTCGCGCAGATCTCCTTTCGTGTCGAGGAACACCCCGGCGATGCGTTCGACGAGATCCTCGGGCGGGTTGTCGGTCACGAGATAGACGCACAGCTTGCGTGCGATGAAGTGTGCCGTGCGGGGATCGCGAGCGAGCTTGCGGATGATCACCTCGCCTTCGGCGACGCCGCGAATCCGGCTCCTGCCCCCCACAACCATGCCGAGCACGCGCTTGGCGCCCTGGTCGTGCACCCCGGCGCGAAAGCGGAAGCCGAAGCTTCCGCGCGGGCCGGCGTCGACGGTCCAGCCGGTGAGCACGCGGGCGAGCTCGCGCACGTCGCGCTGGGTGTAGCCGTTGTCGACGCCGAGGGTGTGGAGTTCGAGCAGTTCGCGGGCGTAGTTCTCGTTGAGGCCGCGTTCGCGCGCGAGCCGCTGCAGTCGGCGGTTCTTGTCGGCGCCCGGCTGCGCGAGCAGTTTCTTCTCGTCCTCGCTGAGTGGACGCTGCGACAGGACGTTGTCGAGGTAGACGAGCATGGCGGGGTGCTTCGCCGAGGCGAGGAGCATGTCCTCGAAGCGGCCGAAGACGTGCTTGCGGATGACGTCTTGCTCGTAGTTGACGGTGAAGAAGCGGCAGGCGTTCTTGCTGACGTCGACGTTGAAGTGGTTGCGCCAGAAGTTGCACATGACCTCGAAGAGCTGGCGTTCGCTGTAGAGCGCCCGGATCAGCGTCGCCTGCACCAGCTCTCTCGCCGGCTGCTGCTTGAGCTGGTTGACCCGGCGCTTCTCCGCCTGGGAATCGTCCCGCGGCTTCTGGCGGAAGGTGTCGATGATCTCCCGGTTGGTCATGTGCAGGGACTTGAAGCCCGCAAGGCGTCGCTCGCACGCGCTGTCGTCGATCTTCTCCGGGTGCAACTGCTTCTCGACCCACGCCTTCCAGCCGAGCGCGGCGACGCGGTCCACCTCTCCCGGCCGCGCTCCGAAGGTGAGCCGCGACAGCACATGCGCCGCCTTCTGCCGTTCGGTGAGTTGCGTGTGCCCGGTGCGGGCGCGCGTCGTCTCGTCCCCTCGCACGGCGCTCCCCGGGCCGAAGGCCACGACGACCGCTGCCACGAGCGCGAGTTGCAGCGCGCGGCGCAGCCTGTAGCTCGACACCACCGGCAGCCCTCCCTGTGCTCGTTTCATCGCCCCCTCGTCGAGCAACGCGCCGGATCGTTCGAGGTTGCGCACCGATTGTCGGCCTCTCCGCGGGCGTTCAGTACGCCTCGACGGTCCGCCGCAGCCCTTCCTCGAACGACACGATCGGCTCGTAGCCGAGTTCCTCCCGCGCCCGCGTGATGTCGGCCTGCGAGTGCTTGACATCGCCGGGCCGCGGGGGCGCGAACTCCGGCTCGATCCGCGTGCCGAGCACCTCGTTGAGCTTCTCGACGAGTTCGAGCAGCGACACGCGTCCCCCGCACGCGATGTTGTAGACCCGCCCGCTGCATGCTGCCGGAGACGTTCCCGCGAGGAGGTTCGCATGCACCACGTTGTCGACGTGCGCGAAATCCCTCGACTGCAGGCCGTCACCAAAGATCGTCGGCGCCCTGCCGGCCTTCATGGCGGTGATGAACTTCGGGATCACCGCCGAGTACTGGCTGGTGGGATCCTGCCGCGCCCCGAACACGTTGAAGTAGCGCAGCACGACGGTGTGCAGCCCCCAGAGCCTCGCCGCAAGCTGCACGTAGTACTCGCCGGCGAGCTTGCTCGCGGCATACGGCGAAACGGGCTGCGCCAGCATGTCCTCGCGTTTCGGCAGCAGCTCGCTCTCGCCGTACGCCGAGGACGAACCGGCATAGACGAGCCGCTCTACCCCTTGCGCCACCGCTGCCCGCACGAGGTTCAACGTCCCGGTGGCATTGACCGCGTGGGAGTCCTCGGGTGCCTCCACCGACAGCGCGACCGAGGGCAGTGCCGCCTCGTGAAAGACGACCTCGATCCCTCGACACGCGGCCGCGCAGTCCTCGGGGCGTCGAACGTCCCCCTCCTGCACCTCGATCGCGTCCGCCACCTCTTCCAGGTTGCGCCGCGACCCGGTCGAGAAGTCGTCGAGCACGCGCACGTGGGCGCCACGACGCACGAGGGCATGCACGAGGTGCGAACCGATGAAGCCGCCTCCCCCCGTGACCAGGACACGCCGAGCTGCATAGGCTCCCTCGGGTAGTGCACGCCCCATGCGAATCCTCCCAGTTGCCGGGCCAACCTCGCCCCTCACAATCTCTCAATGTGATCGCCCTCGATCCCTCGCAGGAGATTGCGCGTATCGAACACCCGTCGCGCATGGCGCGCGATCGCGCTCCGATCGAACGCCGCGTGGTCCACGAGGACGACGACGAGATCCGCCTTCGCCAGCCGATCTGCATCCGGCTCCACCGCTTCGAGCCGCCTCGAGCCTACCACACACCGCGGGACGTGGGGATCGGCGTACTCGAGCACCGCGCCGAGGCGCAACAGGCCTGCAGCGACGTCGATCGCCGCCGATTCCCGGACATCGCTCGTGTCGCGCTTGTACGCCATGCCGAGCAGCAGGAGGCGACTGCCGCGCACGGGGCGGCCGGCGTCGTTGAGAAGCTCGATGATGCGCCCGATACAGTACTGCGGCATGCTCCGGTTCACGGCGTCGGCGACGCCTATGAAGCGGGCCTCGTACCGTAGCGCCCGCATGCGCCAGCTGAGATACAGGGGGTCGACCGGGATGCAGTGGCCGCCGAGCCCCGGCCCCGGGTAGAAGGGGGCGAAGCCGAAGGGCTTGGTCGCGGCGGCCTCGATGACCTCCCAGACATCGACGCCGAGACGGTGGCAGATACACGCCATCTCGTTCGCGAGCCCTATGTTCACGGCGCGGTACGTGTTCTCGAGCAACTTCACCATCTCGGCGGCGCGCAGGCTCGAGACGCCCACCACACGCCGGGTGATCGTCTCGTACAGGGCAGCCGCAAGCTGCCGGCACCGGGGCGTCGCCCCCCCTACCACCTTGGGGGTATTGGCGATGCCGAACTCGCGGTTGCCCGGATCGACGCGCTCGGGGCTGAACGCCACGAACACGTCCCGTCCGACCGTCCAGCCCCGCTGCTCGAGTTGTCTGCAGATCAACTCCTCGGTCGCTCCCGGATACGCCGTCGACTCGAGGACGACGAGGCTCCCTTCCCGAAGCCGCGGGGCGATCTCCGCGACGGCCTGCAGCACGCAGGTGAGATCCGGCTCGCGCGTCTTGCGCAGCGGGGTGGGAACGCAGATCACGACCACGCCCACGTCCCGCACCGGTTCGTACGACGTGCTCGCCCGCAGACGCCCCGCCGCCAGGACACGCTGCCATTGCGCCGCGTCGATGTCGTCGACCTCGCGATGGCCACGCGAGATGCGCCCCACCTTGTCGCGATCGGTGTCGATCCCCACCACCGGGAATCCCGCGTCGGCAAACGCCACGGCGAGAGGCAGTCCGACGTAGCCGAGTCCGATCACGCCGACGGGCACGTCCCGGGTGCGCAAGCGGCCGAGCCACGCTTCGGCATGCTTCTCGCCCGCCACCGTGCTCGCCTCCGCCGCCCCCGTCCCGTGTTGCGCGAGCGTAGCACCGGCAACGCGTGCGGGCAACAAGGCGCGCTCCCTCCGGCCGGACGCGTGGCGGTTGCCGCAACCCCACGCGGTGCATACAGTGTCGCCGCATGCCGGGGGCCTCGGGAAGGCTTCCCGGTCGAGACGGGCACCGCTCCTGCGCCTGCTCGCATCGGAGCGGACGGACAGCGACGCAACACCCCGGGAAAGGGAACGACCGACGTGACTTCCTCCGGCCCGACGCCCTCGACCGCCGACATCGAACTCCACGTGCAGCGACGCGCCGGCGCCGACAGCCATACCGAACCGGTCACCTGCGGCGTCCCGTTTCCCCGCGGTCTGCTCCTCGACCCGACACACCTGTCGCTCCGAACACCCGATGACCGCCCCGCAGCACTTCAGTCCCGTGTGCTGGACCGCTGGCCCGACGGCAGCATCCGCTGGGCCCTTCTCGACTGGCAGTTCGGCGCGGATTCCGGGGACGCGCCGTACCGCCTGCGGGTCGGTCCCACGACGGAACCGCGCCCCGTGCCCCACAACCCCGTGCGCGTCGAGCGCAAGGACGAATCGCTCCGGCTCGCCGCCGGTCCGATCGCGATCACCCTGCAG
>RFJN01000150.1 GCA_003694875.1 Planctomycetota bacterium
GCCCCCGCTCGTGCTCGGATGCCGCGAGCCGCCGCTCGAGCGCCTCGAGCCGCTCGAGCACCCCGGGATCGGGCTCGGCCTGCTGCGCGCGCACGCCACCGGTGCCGAGAACGAGCACCGCGAGCAGTAGCGAGCGCGCCCGAATCGGGTGCCGCCGCCCTGCTCGCTCACCTCCGTCACCTCGCCTGGTTTCCCGTGTTCGCATGGTGGGGAGTCCTCCGTGTCCGTGCCTGCGCGCGGCAACCTAGATCGCGCGGCGCGGCCTCGACAAGGGGACACCCAGCTCGATTCACAACGCACTGCAAAAGCGAGAAAACCAGCGACCGGGACAAAACGACACACCCGCCACCGACTCCCCCGGTCCCAGCCGCGTCAGCGGTGGAACCAGGCGCGCAGCAGGGCGGGCAGGCGCGCACGCCAGGCCGCCTCGTTGTGGGCGGCGCCGGGTTCCCAGCGGTAGAGCAGATCCCGGCCGCGACGGTAGCCCTGTGTGGCGAGCAGGTGGGCGAACGCCCGCGTGACGTCCCAGTTGTCCGCCCCGGGGTCGGCAGCGCCCGTGCCCCCCGAGTCGAGATAGAGGCGCACCGGGATCCTGCCGCGGCGGCGGGCGAGTTCGAACAGCGCCCCCTCGCCGCGACACAGCCCGCCCCAGCCGAGCGTCGGGCTCATGCCGCCCGCCATGCCGAAGACGTCCGGGTGGCGGTAGGCGGTGTAGAGCGCCACGAGGCCGCCGAGCGAGGAGCCGAGCACGGCGGTGTGCTCACGCCCGGGGCGGGTGGGATAGAGCGCGTCGATCCGCGGCTTGAGATCGAGCGCGACCGCGTCGGCGTATGCCGCGGCCCCGCCGCCCGCGACGCGGGAGCCGTCGCAGCGTGGCGACAGGTCGTCGGGCACCGGGGTGTAGTCGCGGATCCGGTCGGCGCCGCTCGCGATCGCGATCGCCACGACGATCAGCGGCCGGATCTCGCCGCGCGCGATCAGGCCGTCGACGATCCGGTCCACCTGCCAGCCGCCCCACGGCGCGGCCGGATCGAAGGCGTTCTGCCCGTCGTGCAGATAGAGCACGGGGTAGCGCGTGTGCGCGTACAGCGCACCGGGGGGCAGGTAGACGATCACCTCGCGCGAGCCGCGCAGCCCGGGCGCGTGCCACGGACCGAGCCACTCGAGGTGGCCGCGGGGCGAGCGCGCGGTCTGCAGCACGCTGTTGCCGTGGTCGTAGCTGCGCTTGCGGTTGAGGGGGTCGGCGAACCAGCGGCCGGTGCCGAGGTCGACGAACTTGTACTCGTAGCGGCCGTGCGCGGGCAGGCGCACGCAGGCGAACCACCAGGAGGTGTTGCCGATCCGCTGCAGGAAGTGGGCGGCGGGATCCCAGCGGCTCCAGCTTCCGGCGACGGTGTAGGGACCGGGCCCCGGCGCCTGCAGCACGAAGCATGCGGTGAGCCCGTCCACGACCGGCCAGCCGGCGAGGCTGCGCGCCCGCGCCCGCACCACCGCCTCGATCTCCCGTCCGGCGATCGCCGCGACCGGCAGGGCGCTCGCGCGAGCCCCCACGAGCAAAACGAAAACGGTGATCGCACACGCAAGACGTGCGAGACGTTGCCCTGCACCGCGCGAGATCCGCATGCCCGCCCTCCTGTTCCTCGGGGACGCCCCGGATGGTACCGACGCCCGTCCGACCATGCATCCACGCTCCACTGTTGCGACGCTCCGGCGCCGGCGAGCCGCTTGACACGACCCGCGGCTCGGGGTCACCCTGCGGGGCGCGCGGCGGCAGCGAGAGAGCGGACGAGGTGGGCGAGGCGACGATCTTCTCGGGCGTGGTCGGCACCGCAGGGCACATCGACCACGGCAAGTCCACGCTCGTGCGGGCGCTGACCGGCATCGATCCCGATCGCTTGCCGGAGGAGAAGGCGCGCGCCATGACGATCGATCTCGGTTTCGCGCCCCTCGAGCTTCCGGACGGACGGGTCGCCGGGGTGATCGACGTGCCGGGGCACGAGCGGTTCATCCGCAACATGGTCGCGGGGGCGAGCGGGATCGATCTCGCGCTGCTCGTGGTCGACGCGAACGAGGGCGTGATGCCGCAGACGCGCGAGCACCTCGAGATCATGGAGTTGCTCGGGATCGAGCGCGGGATCGTGGCGCTCACCAAGATCGACACCGCGGGCGAGGAACTCGCCGAGCTCGCCGCGGAGGAGATCGCCGACGCGCTGCGCGGCAGCTTCCTCGAGGGGGCGCCGGTCCTGCCGGTCAGCGGCGTCACGGGCGCGGGGCTCGAGGCGCTGCGGGAGGCGATCGCGGCGCGGCTCGGCGACGCGGCGCCCCGCCGGCGCACAGGTCCCTTCCGCCTGCCGATCCAGCGGGTCTTCAGCGCGGCGGGCTTCGGCACCGTCGTCACGGGCGCGGCGGTGAGCGGCGAGATCGCGGTGGGGGCCACGGTGGAGATCGTGCCCGCGGGGCTGCGCGCGCGCGTGCGGGGGCTGCAGGCGTACGGGCAGCCGGTGGACCGGGTGGGCGCGGGGCACACCGGAGCACTCAACCTCGCCGACGTGCCGTACCGGGCGCTGCACCGGGGCATGGTGGTGTGCGAGCCAGGAGCGTTCGCGGGCCGCAGCCTCGCCGAGGCGCGCTTCACCCTGCTTGCGACCGCGCCGCGGCCGCTGCGCCACATGGCGGAGGTGCGGGTGCACGCGGGCACCGCGGAGGCGCTCGGGCGGCTCGCGGTGCTCGAGGGCGAGCGGGTGGAGCCGGGCGCGAGCGCGCTCGTGCAGCTGCGGCTGCGCAGCCCACTTGTGCTCGCGCCGGGCGATCGGTTCATCGTGCGCGATCCGGCCGCGACCCGCACCCTCGGCGGCGGACGGGTGCTCGCCGTCTCGGGCCGTCGCCTCAAGCCCAACCGCGCGTTCGCGCTCGAGCCGCTGCGCCGTCGCGAGGCGGCGCTCGACGACCCGCTCGCGCGGCTCGAGGACGTGCTGCGCGCGGCCGGGCTGCAGCCGCAGGAGCGCGCGCAGCTCGTGCTCGCAAGCGGGCTCGGGGCGGAGCGCACCGCGGCGCTGCTCGAGACGCTGCGGAGCGACGGGGTGGCGGTGGGGGTGGGCCGCGGCGGCCTCGTGCACCGCGAGGAGTTCGAGCGGGCGCGCACGCGGCTGCGCGAGGCGCTCGCGGCGCTGTTCGCTCGCCACCCGCTGTACCGAAGCCGGCCGCGGCTCGAGGTGCGGGAGCAGGCGGGGCTCGAGCCGGCGCTGTTCGAGGCGGCGCTCGAGGCGGAGATCGAGGCGGGGGCGATCGTGCGCGAGGGGCAGGACGCGCTCGCGCTCGCGGGGCGCGAACCGCGGCTCGGGGAGCGCGACCGGCGCGCGCAGGCGCGGCTGCTCGCGATCTACCGCGAGGCGGACGTGCAGCCGCCCACGGTGGAGGAGGCGGCGCGCGCCGCGGGGCTGCGCGATGTGGAACGTGCGCGGGCGCTGCTCGCGCTGCTCGGCCACGCGGGGGATCTCGTCGAGGTGGCCCCGGGGCTGTGGTTCAGCGGCGAGGCGGTGCAGCGGGCGCGCGCCGCGCTCGTGGAGCCGCTCGCGGCGGGCGAGCCGTTCAGCGCCGCGGCGTTCCGCGACCGGCTCGGCACGACGCGCAAGTGGGCGATCCCGCTGCTCGAGTACTTCGACCGGATCGGGGTGACCGAGCGCCGCGGCGCGGACCGGGTGCTGCGGGCGCATACGCAGACGCCCGGCCGCTGAGGGAGCGAGCGACGCCCCGGCCGTCGGCGACGGCCCGCCACTGCCAGACTCCGCTCGCCCGAAGACGGCGAGAGAGGAGAGGAAACGAGCGGCCGACTTGCCTGGCAGGGGTATAGATGCTACACCCTAAAAAAGCGGCCTGCGGCGACGTCCACGACCGTACGAGAGTCCGCCGGACGTGGAAGGGACGCAGCCGCGACAGGCAGGGGAGGTGCGTAGCCATGTCGCAGAAAATGAGACCGTGTCAGAACGAGACGGCTCGTCGGGGGGGTACGATACCCGGCTCGGATGGGGCGAAAACGCTTGGAGGGTCGTGGCGAGACCGCCTTCGCACCTATTCCGTCCTCCTCGGAGCCGCAGCAGCGTCCGCAGGCGCCGCAGAAACCGCGA
>RFJN01000151.1 GCA_003694875.1 Planctomycetota bacterium
CAGACGGCAGCGCGTGTCGAGTCCGCGCCGGGCGATCCGGCGTTCGAGCGCCGCACGCGCCCGGCCCTCGCCCGCGATCCACAACTCCAGCCCCGGCGGCTCGTCGAGCTGCGCCACCGCGTCGATCAGCACATCGAATCCCTTCTGGTGCGTGAGTCGCCCCACCGCGCCGAGCCGCGGGGGGCGGTCGCCCTGTGGCTCGCGCGGCAACGGATCGAGCGTCACCGGGTTGTAGATCCGCACCACGCGTTCGGCGGGGTACCACGGCAGCGAGCGGCGCACCTGCCGGCCGCTCGCCTCCGAGTTCACGATCACCATCGCCACCCGCCGCCACAGTCGTCGGCGCCAGAACCCGCCGCGCAGCGGCCGGTCGATCCCCCGCCGCAACACGAGCACCGGCGCGCGCGCGCGCGGCAGCACCCGCGCCACCGCACGCAGATCCCGCGGTGCGTTGCACAGCACGACATCGGTGGGCGGCGCCACGATCCGCGCCCACGCCCCCTCCCAGGGCGCGGCATCGTGCGCGACCGCGGTGAGGCGCTCGAGCAGTCGGCTGCCCTCGCGCGCCACCGCGAGCACCTCGTGCCCGCGCTCGAGCAGCGCACACGCGGCCTCGGCGAACCAGCGCTCGCCGCCGCCCCAGCTCGGGTTGGAGTTGATCAACGCGATGCGCATACGAGAGGATAGCGCCCTCGCCACGCGCCGCCAGAGCGAACCGGCCGCGCGCCGGCAGGACGCGTACCGCAGCGGCGGGGGGCTCGGATAGCATGGGGAGCCCGAACGGGGGAGGGAGGAGGCGATCGTGGGAAACGCAGGAGGCGCACGCGGCTGGTGGGCGCTGGTGCTCGTGTGGCTGCTCGGCTTCGGTCTGCCCGCCTCGCTGCGGCTTCCGGTCACCCGCCCGTCCGAGATGCGCTACGTCGAGGCGGCCCGCCAGATGGACGTCAGCGGCAGCTGGGCGGTGCCGGTCATGCACGGCGAGGTCTACGCCGAGAAACCGCCCCTGTGGTTCTGGGCGACGATCGCGGGGCAGCGGCTGACCGGGGACTACGTCCACGGCGCGCGGCTCGTCTCGGTGGCGAGCTGCACGATCGGGGCGCTCGCCACCGCCCGGCTCGCGGCGACGCTGTTCGGCCCCGGTGTGGTGGCCCCGCTCGCCGGCGCGCTGCTCTCGACGAGCGTCATGCTGATCGATCGCGCCTACCGGCCCCTGATCGACCCGCTGCTGTTCGGCCTGTGCACGCTCGCGCTGTGGGGGCTCGTGCGCGCGGCCGCCCTGTCGCGCTGGCGCCGGGTGCTGCCCATCGTCGTCGCGGCGCTCGCGCTGTCGGCCGCCGTGCTCACCAAGGGACCGGTGGGGGTGCTCGCGGTGCTGCTCGGCGCGATCACGATCGGCTGGGCGTGGCGCGGCCGCCGCGGGGTGTCGTGGCTCGCGATCGCTCTCGCGCTCGCCACCGCGACCGGGATCGGGCTCGGCTGGCTCGCGTGGGCGAGTGGCGAGGTCGGCTCGTGGTACTGGGACCGCATGCTGTTCGGACAGGTCGCCACGCGGGTCGCGCACGGGGCGGCGCACGAGGAGCCGTGGTGGTTCTACCTGCCGTCGGTGCTCGTGCACTGGCTGCCCTGGACGGTGCTGCTGCCCGGGGCGGTGCTGCTCGCGGTCGACCGCGACCGCAGCGAGGCGCAGGGGGCCGGACGCGGCGCGCTGTTGTGGGTCGGGCTCGGGCTGCTCGTGTTCTCGCTGTTCTCCGGCAAGCGCACGGGCTACCTCATGCCGTTCTACCCCGGGCTGGCGCTCGCCACCGCCTGGGCGGTGGTGCGCGCCGAGACGGGGCCGCCGGTGGCCGAGCGCTGGATCGGCTGGCCGCTGGCCGCCGCGCGCTGGCTCTACCCTGTCGCGGCGGCGGTGTTCGCCCTCGGTGCGCTCGCCACGGCGCTGCTGCAGGCGGGGCTGGGACAGCGGCTGCCGCGGCTCGCGCGCGCCTGGGCCGAGGGGCTGCCCGCCTCGGCGCCCATCGCGCCGGTGCTCGCCGCGATCGCGTTCGGCGTCCTCGCGGTGCGCGAGCACCGCGACGCCGAACCGCGTGGACGTCTCGCGCGACGCACGCTGCGGCTCGCGCTCGCCGTGGCCCTCGGCGCCGGCACCGTGCTGTGGACGTTCCTGCCGCCGCTCGCGCGCCGCGACGATCCCGCGCCCGCGCTGCGCGAGATCGCCGCCGCCCTCGGCGACCACACCGATCCGGTCTTCTACGGACGGCGTCTGTCGTACGCCTGGAGCTACCAGACCGGACGCCTGCGGGCCGAGGTGCTCGAGACGCCCGAGCAGCTCGCGCAGCGGCTCGACGCCCCGGGCGCGCTGCAGGTGGTGACGCGCGGCCGCGACTGGCGCCGGCTGCCGGATGCAGTGCGCGCGCGGCTCGAGGAGCGCGGTCGCTGGCCGGTGGGCTCGGGGATCGTGTGGCTCGTCGAACGCGAGAGCTCCCCGGGAGACGGGGGGCGGTGAGGACGACGCGGGGCGGCGCGCTCGTCGCGGCGCTGTGGCTGCTCGCGTCCGGTTGCGCGGGTGTTGCGCCGGACGGGAGGCTGCTCGCCCTGCCCGGGGCGGCACGGCCCGAGATGCTGCGCGGGACCGAGCGGCCGCTTGGCGACAAGGCCCGGATCTTCGAGCGCATGCTCGAGCGCTTCATCGCGCCCGAGGGCGTGCTCACCTACATCCAGCCCGTGGGCGCGCGAACGCACGTCTACCGCAACCTCGCCGACGAGGCGATCTGGACGGGCACGCTTCTCGGCGCCGAAGCCATGCGCTATGCGGCCACGGGCGAGCCGGCCGCGCGGCAGCGCGCGCTGCGGCTGCTCGAGGGGCTGTACCTGCTGTCGCGCGTGGGTGGAGAGCGCGGGGTGTACGCGCGCAGCGTGTGGCCCGCCGCACAGCCCGGGATCCCGCCGCACAGGCGCACGCACGCGGGTGCGGGCCCCTTCGCCGCCTACCGCTATCGGGGCGACGTCTCCAAGGACCAGATCGCGGGGATCGTGTTCGGACTCGCCTTCGCCGCCACCGTGTTCGGCGATCAGCCGCGCGCGCGTGCCCTGATCACCGCGCAGAGCACCGCGCTCGCCGATCACCTGCTCGCACACGGCATGCGGATCGTCGAGCGTGGCCGTCCCACGACCCACGGCGATCTCATGGGCTTCATCCACGGCGCGCCGATCGGGGTCAACGCGCTGATCGCGCTCGCGGCGATCCGTCTCGCGCTCGAGAGCACCGGCGCCGAGAACTACCGGCTCGCCTACCGCCGGCTCGTCGAGGCGGGCTACGCCCGCACCGCTCGGTGGTCCAAGCTGCAGATCTTCTGGCGCACCAACCACAACAACGACAACATGCAGATGCTCGCGAGCGCGGCGCTGCTCGCGCTGACCGAGCGTGGTGCCGACCGCAGCGTCGCCGCGCTCGATCGCGAGGTGCGCGACGAGGTGCGCCGCGGGCTCGCGCGCACCTGGCGCTACGTGTGCCACGAGGGCAACGCCTGGTTCACCTACGTCACGCTGCATGCGCTCGGCGACGATCGGGTGGGGCGGCTCGCGGCCGAACAGGCGCTCGAGCGCTTCGGGCTCGATCGGCAGCGGCGGCGGATCGATCTGCGCCACGACCCGCGGCTGCGGCCCGAGCCGCGCGCGCCGATCCCCAACCGGCAGCACCGCGTGCGCCTGTTGCGGGCGCTGCCGGTCAGCTACCGCGCGGTGACGGCGTTCGTGTGGCGAAGCTGCCCCTACGCGCTGCTGCAGGCGCCCCGCGACCAGCAGCGGCTCTACGCCCCGGTCGACTATCTGCTCGCGTACTGGGCGGGCCGCTACTGGGGCTGGCTGGCGGACGAACCCGACTCAGCGCGCTAGCGCCTGCTCGAGGTCGGCGATCAGATCCTCGGCGTCCTCGATGCCGACACTCAGCCGGATCAGCCCGTCCTCGAGCCCGGCCGCGCGCCGCACCTCGGCCGGCACCGCGGCGTGGGTCATGGACGGCGGGTGCTCGATCAGCGACTCCACCCCGCCGAGCGACTCGGCGAGCGCGAACAGACGCGTGCGCGTGCACAGCCGGCAGCCGTCCTCCACGCTGCCGTCGAGCACGAAGCTGATCATGCCGCCGAAGCGCCGCATCTGGCGCGCGGCCACCTCGTGCCCCGGGTGCTCGGGCAATCCCGGGTAGTGCACCCGCGCCACCCGCGGGTGCTGCTGCAGGAACGCCGCGATCCGCTCGGCGTTGTCGCAGTGCCGCTCCATGCGCAGGTGGAGCGTCTTGGCCCCGCGCAGCGTGAGGAAGCAGTCGAACGGGCCCGGAATGCCGCCGGCGGCGTTCTGGATGTAGCGCAACCGCTCGGCGAGCTCGTCGTCGTCGGTCGCGACCGCCCCGCCCACCACGTCCGAGTGCCCGCCCACGTACTTGGTCGTCGAGTGCACCACGAGCGCGCAGCCGAGCGCGAGCGGCCGCTGCAGCGCCGGGGTGGCGAACGTGTTGTCGGCGACCGGCAGCGCCCCGTGCTCGCGCGCGATCTCGGCGATCGCGGCGAGATCGCTCACCCGCAACAGCGGGTTCGAGGGGCTCTCGATCCACACGAGCGCCGTCTCGGGCCGGATCGCGGCGCGCACCGCGTCGAGGTCGGTCGTGTCCACGAAGGTGAACTGGATTCCGAACCGTTCGTAGACCGTCTTGAACAGGCGGTAGGTGCCGCCGTACAGGTCGTTGCCCGCGACGACGTGGTTGCCCTGCTCGAGCAGCCGCAGCACCGCGTCGATCGCAGCCATGCCGCTGCCGAACGCCACCGCGTGCCGCGCCCCCTCGAGCCCCGCCACACACCGCTCGAGCGCCTCGCGCGTCGGGTTCTGGGTGCGCGAGTACTCGTAGCCCTTGTGCCGGGCCGGATACGGCTGCACGTAGGTGGAGGTCTGGAAGATCGGGGTCATGATCGCACCGGTCACCGGCTCCGGCTCCGTGCCGGCATGGACCGCGATCGTGCCGAATCGGGCGCCGCGCAGCGGCGAGGAGGTGTCGGAGGTGCTCATGGGTGTGCAGACTCCTCTCGGGGGCAAGGGGTCGGGGATCAGCCGGCCCAGCGCGCGATCGCGCGCACGAGATCGGCCTTGGTGAGGATATCGAGTCCGGCCGCGGTGTCCACGAGCACCGCCGGGCTGTCGCGCAGCAGATCCGAGATCTGCTCCACCGGCGTGGTCGGCTCGACGATCGGAAACGGCGGGTCCATGACGTCGCGCACCGGACGGCTCTTCGCCTCGGGATCGCGCACGAGCAGGTGCACCACGCGGTCCTCCTTGACGCTGCCCACCACCCCCGAGGCGTCGAGCACCGGCAGCTGCGAGACCTCGTGGTGGCGGAACAGCTCGAGCACCTCGAGCAGCAGCGAGTGGGGCGAGACGGTGATCAGCCCGCCGATTGCGTCGCGCTCGGCGCGCTTGAGCCCGCACAGCTCGGCGGCGGTGCGCGCGGCCGCCGGCTCGAAGAAGCGGTTGGCGCGCATCCACTCGTCGCTGAAGACCTTGGAGAGATACCGCTCGCCGCTGTCGTGCAGCACGCACACGCAGCACGCCGACTCGTCGAGACCGCGCTCGCGAGCGTACCGCAGCGCCGCGGCGAGCACCGCGCCGCTCGAGGGGCCGCACAGAAGCCCCTCGGCGCGGGCGAGCCGCCGGGTTGCGAGCAGCGCGTCGCGGTCCTCCACGCGCAGAATCCCGGCGAGCGCGCCCGGATCGAACAGCTGCGAGACCGACTCCTCGCCGAGCCCCTCGAGGTGGTGGGCGGCGGCGGGGTCGCTGTCGGCGAGCAACTCCGAGACCGCCGGCTGGACTCCGATCACCTCGACGCCGTCCGCCCCGTCGATCGCCCGCAGCCCGGCCGCGATCCCGCACGCGGTCGCCCCCGTGCCCACCCCGCAGAACACGTGGGTGAGCGCACCGCCGGTCTGCTCCCACAGCTCGCGCGCGGTGGCCTCGTGCGCGCGCACGGCGGCGGGGTTGGCGTGCTGGTGCAGATAGAAGGCGTCGGCTCGCTCCTCGGCGAGCCGCCACGCGACCGAGAGATA
Organism: Planctomycetota bacterium; assembly: GCA_003694875.1. GTDB lineage: Bacteria > Planctomycetota > J058 > J103 > J103 > J103. The sequence continues at coordinate 6,087 of RFJN01000151.1, forward strand.
GCTTCGCGGGTCCTCGGGGCGCACCGCCGCGGGACAGACCACCACCTCGGCGCCGAACGCCTTCAGGATCCGGATCTTCTCCTGGCTCTGCCGATCGGTGGTCACGCACACCACGCGGTAGCCCTTGCACGCGCCCGCCATGGCGGCCGCGATCGCGGTGTTGCCCGAACTCGCCTCGATGATCGTGCCGCCCGGTGCGAGCTGGCCCGAGCGCTCGGCCGCCTCGATCATGGCGAGCGCGCTGCGGTCCTTGGCGCTGCCGCTCGGGTGCAGGAACTCGAGCTTGGCGAACAGCCGCGCCGCGCAGCCGTTGCCCACCCGCGCGAGCGGCACGAGCGGGCTCTCGCCGATCAGCCCGAGTACCCCCGGTCGCGTCGTGTCGTTCACACCCTCGCCTCGCCTCGCCTCGCGCCGCCCGTCCGCGCTGGGTGGCAATCATAGGAAGCGTTGCGGCGCGGGGTCAACGCACACCGAGACACCGGTGGTAGTCGCCCTCCTCGGCACACGTCACCACCCCGTCCTGGAGTGTCACCACGAGCGGGGTCTCGATGATCCAGTCGGTGCCGAGCGGCAGCGCGGCATGCTGCACCTCGGTCGCCGGCAGCGGCCAGCTCTGTTCGCCGCGCAGCCGGTCGGGTCGCTCGGGTACCTCCACCGCGAGCACCGTGCGCGCGAGCTCGGGGCGCACGAGCGCGGTCCAGAACATCTCCTCGCAGTGCGGGCAGCTCCGCCGGTAGAAGACGACGTGCCGCTGTCCCACCTCGAGTGGCGGCTCGACCGCCGGCAGCCACCGCAGCAGATCGATCTCCTGCCAGCGGCGTCCCACCCAGCGCTGCACGTCGCCGGCGAACCACGTCCGCGGCA
>RFJN01000152.1 GCA_003694875.1 Planctomycetota bacterium
CGACTACCCGGGATTCGTCTCGAACCGCATCCTGATGCCGATGCTCAACGAGGCGTTCTACTGCGTCATGGAGGGGGTGGCCGAGCGCGAGGCGATCGACCAGGTCATGAAGCTCGGCATGAACCACCCGATCGGCCCGCTCGCGCTCGCCGATCTGATCGGCCTCGATGTGTGCCTGCACATCCTCGAGGTGCTGCACCGCGACCTGGGCGACCCCAAGTATCGCCCGTGTCCGCTGCTGCGGCGCATGGTGGCGGCGGGCAAGCTCGGCAGGAAGTCCGGCCGCGGCTTCTACGACTACGGCTGAGCGGACAACACGAGGGGCGGGCGCCGGGCGCCCGCCCCTCGTGCTGCAGCGTTCTCGGTCCCTGCGTGTTCAGGCCTCCCGCCAGCGGCGGACACGTACCAGCGCAAGCGCCCCGGCGAGCACCGAGAACAGCAACAGCATCCCCGGCCCGGCCGCCGGGTCCGTGGCGAGCTGGCAGCCGCTTCCCTGTACGAGTTTCTCCGTGTTGGCCGAACCGAGGACCGGCACCGACACGTGGCGGGCAGACGCGGAGTTCGACGAGACGCTGAGATACGTCTCGGCGTCTCCCACCTGCTGCGGGGTGAAGCGCACCCGCACCTGTACGGACCCGCCGGGCGGAACCGTCCACGGCAGGTTGGTGTCGACGATCTGGAACCGCCGGTCGGGCAACAGCGCCTGCGTCACCAGAAGCGGCGCGCTGCCCGGGTTGCGAACCGTGACGAGCCGTTCGCGGCTGCCACCCGCCGGCACGGTACCGAAATCGATCGGCCACGGCTCGATCTCGAGCTGGGATGCGGTGCTCGTTCCTCGCACGTCGCCGATCACGTGCAGCGCCACGGTGACCGAACCGACCGTGTCGCTGATCACGGTGGCGGTCGTGCTGACCGGAGCGGCCACCGTCGGGCGGAACACCACGTCGACCGTCACCGCCTGTCCCTCGTCGATCCGCAGGGGGAAGCGCGCGTCGGCAGAGAACTGGGGATCGCCGAAATCGATGCCGAGCACGGTGAGGGTGCCGGAACCGACGTTGCGGATCTCGACCGGTCGTCGATCCCGATCCCCCTCGATCTGCAGGCCGAAGTTCAGTTCGCGCGGCTGCACGTCGATCTCGGGTGCGCCCACGACGTCACCGGGCAGTTGCGCTTCGCCCGTGGTCGCGTCGACGGGCGCGGCGAACAGCGATTGCGAAACGGTCCACGTATCCCCGGGCGCAACGACGTGGGCGGAGTCCTCGGTCGCGCCCCACACGTACGTCACCGCCGAGTCGTCGATATCCTCGTCGTAGTTGGCGACGTCCTGGCCCGTGGGCACGTACGTGAACGCGGTGTCGTACACGTCGGGCCACGAGACGAAGTGCAACTCCTCGGGGGGCGTGGGCGGCTGGGGCTGCAGCGCCGGGCCGAGCACGGTGCCGAACACGTAGAAGCTCGGCGTGTCGCCCGGCTCGTCCCGATCGGCGATCCCGTAGAAGTTGATCGACGGCGGCACGAAGCTCTTCTCGACGAACAGGACCGGACCGTCCGGCCGCATGGCCTCGAAGGTCGGACCGTCGTCGCTGATGATCTGGTAGTCCCACTGGTAACGGATCCCGAGGCGCAGCAGGTCCGTGCTCTCGTTGTGCACCGAGGTGGTGATGTCCACGTGCGAGTCGGAGAAGCTCCCGCCGCGAATCCGGATCCTGCGGGTGATCGTGAACCGGTCCGTGATCGCCGCCGGGGTCTCGTTGCCGGCCGCGTCCCCGATCCGGACCACGACGTCGAACCCGAGTTCCGAACCGTCGTCCACCGGTGTCACCACCGCCTGGCCGCCGACGGGCTGAACCGTGAAGTCCGAATCGAAGTAGCTCACGGTGGTCATGACGTAGTCGGTGCCCGAGTTGTAGGACCGGATGGTGTCGACACTCGACCACGGATTGCCGGTCCCGTAGAGCACGTCGGCCCGAGAAAGGTGCGCGATGGTGTACGGGTGATCGGGGCCGGTGCGGATCGTGTACGTTCCGGCTGCACCGTACGAGCCGTCTGCGTGATAGACCTCGTACACCCCGTTCGAGACCGGGCGGTAGCCGCTGATCGTGATCGTCCGATCGAACGTCAGACCACCGTCAGTGTGGGCGAGAAGGTGCAATTGGCCCGACACGGAGCCGTAGTCTGCCTTCACGTCGATCACCCACCGCTGCCCCGACGAGAGCGTCGCGGGCAGCGATACGCCCGACGGAAGCGAAACAGACAGCCCCATGGGGCTCGTCGTCCCCCGGGCGGCGGTCAGTTCGAGAGCGTCCACGGTCACGTCGGTGCCGAGGGTGTTGACGAGGTGCAACGGCACGCGGTCCTGGACGAGGTACGGCCTCGGTGGAAACCGCATGACCGACCCCCCGGGGTAGGAGGACAACCCCAGCCCGATGGTGGTCGAGGTTCCGTCGAACGTCCCCGAAAGGGCGACCCCGGTGTTGGAGTGCACGATTCCGCCGAGGCTGGGATCCTGGCTGTGGTCACCGGGCACCACTAGCACCGCGGCCTCCGAGAGCACGATCGAGAAGTACGCGGTTGCGGTGGACGGCGAGGGCAGCGCCCCAAGCACGAGACGGCCGGCGCCGGCCACGGACACCGTCGTGGTGCCGGCCCCCGCCTCGAACCGCCCTCCCACATGCAACGCTCCGTATTCCTGCACGGTGAGCTGCGCTCTCGCGCCGCTGCCCGGTGCGGTGAGGACATCGCCCACGACGTCCACGACCCCGTTGCGAATCTCGACCTGCGCGCTGCTCCACCCCGCGCCGCTCCCACCGACCTGCAGGTTCGCCACCCGGAGCGTTCCGCCGGCGACCCGCAGGGTGCCGCCGGTGTCGTCGTCGCCGATCCGCAGATCGAGCTGGTCGTAGTCCGCAGTGCCATCGTGGTCTGCCACGTACAGAAAGAGGTGGTTCCGCACGTACAGGTGATCGCCCGGACCGTTCGCCACATTGTCCGGCAGGGCTCCCCCCCACGTCGCCGGGTCGCTGATCGGACCGTTCTGCACCACCTCGTCGGCTCGCCCCGCAGCGGTCCACGCGACCGCGCAGATCAGGGCGACCGACCACCACCATGCCGACGAGCACCGTGGCTCCCCGTTGGTCATCGCGAACTCCTCCCGTTGCGCAGGCCCGCCTTCGAGCCGTCTCCTCGCTGTGCCGGTACGCCGGGAAACGGACCGCCTTGCGGGCCGTGGTTTCGTTGACGCCGTCACCGCAGTGTGACACACAACCACCCCACCGGCAACACCCCCACCCCCCTCCCCTACCGCCATCCGTGGAAACAGGCGGTGAAGCGTAAATGTCGCAAGTTGTCGATTCCCGACCGGTCGCGGGAACGGTCCGGCTCTCTCACGGCCGGGGGCGTACCGGCCCGCGTCAGGACCCGCACCGCCCCCGGAGCCGGGTGTGCGGAATGCGACCGGCGTCAGCGCACCGGGATCAGAACGAGCGAACTCTGTTCGTCCTCGGGGGTGTTGCGCGGATCGTCGAAGTACCAGATCTCGAGCGGTCCCGCCGGCTCGAGTCCGCGGCGGCGCACCTCGCGGCGCAGCTTTTGCCCGATCTCGCCGAACGCGCGCTCGTACGGCCCCTCGACCTTGACCTGCAGCGCCTTGCGGGCCCGCAGGCGTCGCAGCGCGACACTCTTCGTCGCCCATGGCGAGAGATCCTCGCCGTGTACGCCGAGCGCGATCCGCGTCACCCACTTCTCGTCGCCCGGTCCTCCCACGTGCTCGTAGCGGTGGATCACGGGCCCGGTGATCGTGAGCCCGTGCTCCTTCGCCGAACGCACGAGCGCCTCGTGGATCGCGTCCCAGTCCTGCGGCGGCCCCGTGAACACCTGCTCGAGCACCCACAGCGGCCTGGTCGCGGCGAGCTTCGGTCCCCAGGTGCGCAGCGCCGCACCGCCCTCGCCGCGTCGCAGCTTGTCCTCGATCTCCATCGCCTCGAGCCGCAGCTTGATCCGCTCGAGTTCGATCTCGTGCAGCCGCGCCTCGATCTGCCGCAGCCGCACCTCGAGCGCAAGCCGCCGCGCGCGCCGCTTGAGCTCCCGTCGTTCGCGCTCGCGCGCGAGCCTGCGCTGCACGGCGTTCGCCGGTGCCGTTGCGGGTTGTGGCGCCTCCTGCTCGCCGGCCTCGAGTCGATCGCCCCGCAGCTCCCGCTCGAGATCGATCACGGGCGGCCGCCCCGGTACCTTCGACGGGCCGGGATAGCGTTCGGGTCCGCCCTCGGCAAGCTCCTTCGCGTGGCGCACGAGCCGCACCTCGTCCCCGCGCAGCCGCACGTCGCCGCGCGCGATCCGGTCACCGAGCAGCGCGGCGGCCTGCCGGATCTGCTCCGCGCTGTGGCGGAAGTGGCCGATCCGCGCGAAGTCATCGTCGTTCAGTGCACGCCCCTGCACCTCGATGCTCGCCGCGGCCGCGTCCCAGTCGCGGGCGGCGCGCTCGAGACTCGCCTTGAGTTCGCGCGCCTGCTCGAGAGACAGCTGCATCTCCTGCCCGGAGGCCGACCCGCCCACGGCTCCGATCAGCAGCAGCAGCAGCGCCAGCGCCCACACACCCCGTGCCCGCATGCCTCGCCCTCCCCGTGCCCTGCCATGCTCCGGACGGTGACCACCGGCGGTTGTACCGCCGCGGCCCGCCGCGACGCAACCGCTGCCCGCACGCCCACGCTCGGCGGTCACCCACGGCCGCCCGGGCGTCCCGCCCGGAGCATGCGCCCGGACCGCGCCCTGCACGCCCCGCCGCGGTTCAGTGGCCGAGATACGCCTCGCGCACCTTGGGGTCGGCGAGCAGCGCGTCCGCGGGGCCCGAGAGCGTGATGCGTCCGGTCTCCATGACGTAGCCGCGGTGCGCGAGGTTCAGCGCCGCGTTGGCGTTCTGCTCGACGAGCAGCACCGTCACCCCCTCGCGGTTGAGCCGGCCTATGATCTCGAAGATCTGCTGCACGAGCAGCGGCGCAAGCCCGAGCGACGGCTCGTCGAGCAGCAGCACGCGCGGCCGCGCCATGAGCGCGCGCGCGATCGCACACATCTGCTGCTCGCCGCCCGAGAGACTCCCCGCCCGCTGGCGGGCGCGCTCGCGCAGGCGCGGAAACAGCTCGAAGCAGTGCTCGAGATCGCGCTCGATCCCGTCCGCATCCCGCCGCAGGTACGCCCCCATCTCGAGGTTCTCGAGCACGGTCATGTCACCGAACAGCCGCCGCCCCTCGGGCACCTGCACGAGCCCGAGCCCCACGATCTCGTGCGGCTGCAGCGTGCCCACCGGCGTGCCGAAGAGCGTGATCTTGCCCGCCCGGATCGCGAGCAGCCCCGAGATCGTCTTGAGCGTCGTCGACTTGCCGGCGCCGTTGGCGCCGATCAGCGTGACGATCTCGCCCTCGCGCACCTCGAGATCGATGCCCTTGAGCACCTCGAGCGCCCCGTAGCCCGAGCGCACCCCACGCAGCCGCAGCGCGGCCGGCCGCGTCCCGCCCTCAGCCATGGCCGTGCTCCCCGCCGCCCGGTCCGAGATACGCCTCGATCACGCGCGGATCGCTGCGTACCGCCACCGGCGGTCCGTGCGCGATCAGCTCGCCGTGGTCCATGACATAGACGTAGTCCGAGATGTTCATGACGAGCTTCATGTCGTGCTCGATCAACAGCACCGTCACCCCGGCGTCGCGGATCTTGCGGATCAGCTCCATGAGCGCGAGCGTCTCGGTGGGGTTCATGCCGGCGGCCGGCTCGTCGAGCAGCAGCAGCACCGGGCCGGTGGCGAGCGCGCGCGCGATCTCGAGCTTGCGCTGATCGCCGTACGCGAGGTTGGTGGCGAGATCGTGCTCGGCCTCGAGCAGTCCCACGAACGCGAGATAGTGCAACGCCGCGGCGTGGATCTCGTCCTCCTCGCGCAGAAAACCGGGCGTGCGGAAGATCGCCGACAGCACGCCGCGGCGGGTGCGCGGGTGCAGCCCCACCTTGACGTTGTCGATCACCGGCAGATCGGCGAACAGGTGGATGTTCTGGAAGGTGCGCGCGAGGCCGAACGCGCAGATCCGGTCCGGGCGCCAGCCGCCGATCGAGCGGGTGCCGAGCCGCGGGTGGCGCACGATCACCTCGCCGCTCGTGGGCGCGAAGATCCCCGTGATCGCGTTGAACACCGTCGTCTTCCCGGCGCCGTTGGGCCCGATCAGGCTCGTGATCGATCCCGGCATGACCCGCAGATCGATGTCGCGGTTGGCCTTCACGCCGCCGAAGTAGCGGCACAGCTTGCGCGTCTCGAGCAGCGGCTCAACCATGCCCCGTCTCCGTCGGCTCGGCCGGCGCGAGGGTGTACAGGTGCGCCGGCGCCGCGAGCAGCTCCTTCTCCTCCCGCACGCTCACCGGCACGCTCTCGCCACTGCCCCGCGGAAACAGCCCCTTGGGGCGGAAGCGCATGACGAAGATCAGCAGCAGCCCGTACACGAGGAAGCTCGCCTCGGGCGGCACGCGCAGCTCGAGCCCGCCTACCGAGATCGTCTCGCGCAGCAGCTCGCGCAGGCTGAACAGCATGGCCGATCCGAGCAGCACCCCGCGGATCGAGCCCATGCCGCCGAGCACCACCGCGCACAGGATCAGGATCGACTGCCAGATATCGAGCGACTTGGCCGCCACCGTGCCCGCCCAGATCGCGTACAGCGCACCGCCGACCCCGCCGAGGAAGCCGCTCACCGCGAAGGCGATCATCTTGTAGCGCGAGACGTCGATCCCGCACGCCCGCGCCGCCGTCTCGTCGAGCCGGATCGCCGCCCAGGCGCGTCCGATCCGCGACCGGTCGAGCCGATCGCTGAGCACCACCGTGAGGCCGAGCACCGCGAGCGCGAGCAGGTAGAACGCGCCGGTGTCGTGATACAACTTCACCCAGCGCCACTGCCCGTCCTCGAACCACGGCAGCGTCGGGCGCGCGGCGAAGTCGAGCTTCATGCCGAACGCACCGCCGGTGAACGCCGACTCGTTGAGGTAGACCAGAAACACGATCTCGGCGATCCCGAGCGTGACGATCGCGTAGTAGTCGCCGGTGAGCTTGAGCGTCGGAATCCCGCGCAGCAGCCCGATCAGGGCACAGATCGTGCCCGCGATCAGCATGATCACGAAGATCGAGCCGTCGAAGCCGAACACCGGCTGTCCGGTGAGCCCCGCGTTCTCGCCCACCCGCAGCGCGAGCCCCTCGGGGGTGCGCACGAGCAGCAGCAGGTCGAAGGTGACGATCGCGCCGGTGGCGAGGAACGTGACGTAGCCGAGATCGAGAAGCCCCGTGTAGCCGACCACGATGTTGAGCCCGAGCGCGAGCACGGCGTAGACGACCACGAACAGCGTGACGTTGACCACCCGGCTCTCGCAGCCGCTCAGCCAGCGGGAGGGGGCGGCCGGATCGCCGGTGAGCCACGGCAGTGCGAGCAGCAGCGCCACCACCGCCACGCTGCTCAGGACCACGCCCCAGCGGCCGGCGGCGATCGCGTCGCCGAGCGGAAAGAAGCGCAGGAGGTGTCTCATGCCCGCTTGCCCCCCGGTTTGCCGAACAGACCCCAGGGCCGCACGAGGATCACGAGGATCATGAGGCCGAAGGCGAAGGCGAAGTCGTAGGCGCTTATCCGCGGCGCGAGCGCGGCGACGAGGCGTTCGAGCCCCGCGCGTCCGCCCTCCCAGCCGATCGCTCCAAGCCCGTGCGCGAGCCGCTCGAGGCCCCACAGCGTCACGCCGCCGCCCACGCTCTGGGTGATGCCGATCACGAGCCCGCCGGCGACCGCCCCCCGGATCGAGCCGATCCCGCCGAGCACCGCGGCGGCAAACGCGATCACGCCCGGGTAGTAGCCCATGCGCGGCGAGATGTTGCCCCCCACCTTGACGGCGTAGAGAACGCCCGCGATCGCGGCCATGGCGGAGCCGACCGCGAAGGTGAACCCGATCACCGAGTTCACGTTGACCCCCATGAGAGCGGCCGTCTCCTTGTCCTGCGCGCAGGCGCGCATGGCGCGACCGGTGCGCGTGAACGAGACGAGCGCACCGAGTCCCACCATGAGCACCGCCGCCGCCACCCAGATCACGATCTCCTTGCCGAGGATCGCCGCCTGGTGCGGCGGCTCGCCCACGGTCCAGATCGTGCGGCCGAAGAACGCCGGCAGCGCCGAGGCGGGAAACGCCCGGTAGTCGGCGGTCCACAACAGCTGCGCGATGGTCTGCAGCGACAGCGACATGCCGATCGCGGTGATCAGCGCCGACAGCCGGTCGGAGGCCACCTGTCCCTTGGGACGGCCGAGCCGGCCCGCCATGCTCAGCAGCGCGAGCACGAGCAGCCCGAGCGGGATCAGCGCAAGGGCGGCGGTGACGAGAAGCACCGGGAGGCCGGTGACCTCGCGGCGTCCGAGCTCGAAGTACGCCACCGCGAGCAACGCAAACGCGGTGAGTCCGGCGATCGAGACCGCGTCCACCCCGGGGCTGCGGCGGCGAAGCGGCAGGTAGGCGGTGAAGTCGATCAGCAGCCCGAGCGCCATGCACGCGAGCATGGCGAGCGCGATCGCGGCGACAAGCGGCATGCCGGTGTGCAGCACCGCGAGCAGCGCCACGTAGGTGCCGACCATGAACACCTCGCCGTGCGCGAAGTTGATCAGCTGGATGATCCCGTAGACCATCGTGTAGCCGACCGCGATCAGGGCGTACAGCGCCCCGAGCGTCAGCGCGTCGATGACGTGCGGCCAGCTGAAGATCTCGGCGAGTGTCACCGCGCGGCGTCCCTACTGCGCCTGCGGCTTGTACTGCCGCTCGGCGGGCACGAACCGGCCGTTCTTCACCACCGCCACGTGCGCCCCCTTGGAGTAGCAGTCGCCGTCCGCGTCGAACCACGTCGGGCCGGTCACGCCCTGGTAGGCGTTGCCGGCCGAGGTGTGGGCGGCGAACCACTGCCGGATCTTCTCGCGATCGGTGCCCACATCCCGGATCGCCTCGAGCGCCATGCCCACCGCGTCGTAGGTGAGCGCCGCCCAGGTGTCGGGATCCTTGCCGTACTTCTCGCGAAACGCCTTGCGGAACGCCTCGACCTTCGGATCGCCCTTGGCGGCGTCGAGCAGGAACGGGGTGGTGACGTACACCCCCTCGGCGGCCTTGCCGGCGATCTCGACGAACTTGTCGTTCATGACACCATCGCCCGCGAGGATCGGGACCGTGAGACCGAGTTCCTCGCGCGCCACCTTGGTGATCAGCGCCGCCTCGTTGTACAGCCCCGAGATGAACAGCGCGTCGATCGGCTTGCCGGCGAGCTGGCCCACCACGGGCTTGAAGTCGGAGGTGCGCTCGCGCACGTACGAGATCGGCGGCAGCACCTCGAGTCCGATCTCGCCGGCGCGCTTGCGGAACGCCTCCATGAGACCGCGCCCGTAGTCGTCGTTGTCGAAGATCACCGCCACGCGCTTCGCGCCGAGCACGTTCTTCGCGTACTCGGCGAGGAACGTCCCCTGGTAGTCGTCGCGATAGAGGTTGCGGAAGGTCCAGGGCGAGCCCGCACACACGCTCACGTTGGTCGAGCCCGGCGAGAACTGCACGACGCCCTTGCGGTTGTACTCCTCCTTGGCGGCGTTCGAGCAGGTCGAGTTGAAGTGGCCGATCACGATCGAGATCGAGCGATCGCCGGCGAGCTTGCGCGCCACGTTGGCCGCCTCGGTGGTGTCGCCGCGATCGTCCTCGACCACGAGTTCGACCTTCCGCCCCCCGATCCCGCCTTGGGCGTTCACCTCGCTCACCTTGAGCTCGGCCGCCTTGCGGATCATCTCACCGAACGCGGCCCCCGAACCCGACATGGGGCCCACCACCGCGATCCGGATCGTGTCGGCGCCGCCTCCCTTCGAGCCGCCGCCGCTCGACGACGGGCAGCCCGCGAGGGCGGCCGCCGCCAGCGCGATCGCGAAGCCGATCGCGCGCTGCACCCCGGTCCTGGCCATGGCCTGCTCCTCTCCTCCTGCAACGCCATCACGGCAAACGCCGCGCGGGCAGGGCTCCGCGCGGCGAACGGGGATTGTACGGATCGGGACCCCGCTCGACAAGCGAGCCGGGCCCCGCCCGGACGCTACTGGCAGACCTCGCGCAGAAACGTCCGCAGGCTCTGCACGAAGAGCCCGACGTTGGTCCGTAGCCGCTCGTCGCTGCGCCCCTCCTTCACGTCGAACTCCGCCTCGAGCGCGGCAACCTTCCTGCCCTTGATGGTCTTGAAGAACGCGCGGGTGAAGCGCCGCTCGCGGTTCCAGCGGTTGATCCGTTCCATGTCGGCCTTCGAGCCGCCGACACTGAACGCGAACTGCATCACCCCGGTGTTGTCATCGAGGAACGCGAGCGCCTTGAGGTTGTTGACGCGGAAGATCAGCGCGGCGGTCTGCCCCTCGTCGTTGCTGTACGTCGTCGGCTCGATGTCGAACGACCGCAGCGCGGCCGCGATCCGTTCGTAGGTCACCGGCTGCGTGGCGGCGTCGGCATCGTCGTCCGGAAGCCGCTCGAGCGCCTTCTCGAGCGTGTCGATCGCCTTGCGCACCTCCTCGCGGGTCTGCGACCACGCGGGCGGGCTGACGACGGTTGCGGCGAGACACAGGGCGGCGAACAACGACAGGGCAATACGGGTGCGCATGGGCTCTCCCTCCGGGCCGGCCCGATCGCCGACGTCCGTTCCGATCGGGCGTCCCGGAAGCGTTCGGGGCCCGCAGCGTACTGCGTTTGTCCGAAGACGTCAACGTCGCTCCGGCATCGCGCGAGCGCCCCGTTTCCGGCGCGCGGTGGCTTCGGTATACTGCGCCGCTCGATCCGCCGGTCCCGAGCGAGGAGATCCGCATGGACTTTGCATTGACCGAGGAGCAGCGGCTGATCCAGCAGACCGCCCGCCAGTTCGCCGACGAGGTTATCGCCCCGCGCGCGCGGGAGCTCGACGCCACCGCCACCGCTCCGACCGAGTTCTTTCCCCAGCTCGCCGAGCTCGGCTTCATGGGGATCATCATCCCCGAGGCGTACGGCGGCTCGGGTCTGAGCAACCTCGAGCAGGTGCTGATCATGGAGGAGCTGCACCGCGCGTGCGCCTCGACGGGCGTGACGGTCAGCGTGCACAACAGCCTCGTGGCCGGCCCCATCGTCAAGTTCGGCACCGAGGAGCAGAAGCGGCGCTATCTGCCGCGCATGGCGCGCGCCGAGCTGATCGGCGCCTACTGCCTGAGCGAGCCCGACTACGGCTCGGACGCCGCCGGGCTGCGCTGCCAGGCGCGCTTCGAGGGCGATCACTGGGTGCTCGACGGCACCAAGGCGTGGATCACCAACGGCGAGATCGCCGACCTCTTCATCGTGTTCGCCACCGAGGATCCGGCGCGTCGCACCCGCGGGATCAGCGCGTTTCTCGTCGAACGCGACAGCCCGGGGCTCGAGGTCGCCAAGAAGGAGGACAAGCTCGGGATCCGCGCGAGCTGCACCAACATGGTGCACCTCGAGAACGTGCGCGTGCCGGCGGACAACCTGCTCGGCGAGCGGGGCCGCGGCTTCACGATCGCCATGGACACGCTCGACGGCGGCCGGATCGGGATCGCGACGCAGGCGGTCGGCATCGCGCAGGCGTGTCTCGACCGCAGCGTGAAGTACGCCCGGGAGCGCAAGCAGTTCGGCACCGAGATCGCCAACTTCCAGGCGATCCAGTGGAAGCTCGCCGACATGGCCACCGAGATCGAGGCCGCGCGCCTGCTCACCTACCAGGCGGCGGTGCTGCGCGACGAGGGCAAGCCCATGGGCGCGAAGGCGTCGATGGCGAAGCTGTTCGCCTCCGAGACGGCCAACCGCGCCGCGCGCGAGGCGGTCCAGATCCACGGCGGCTGGGGCTACGTGGCCGAGTTCGACGTCGAGCGCCACTACCGCGACGCCAAGATCACCGAGATCTACGAGGGGACGAGCGAGATCCAGCGCATCGTGATCTCGCGAGCGCTGCTGCGCTGAGCCGCAACCGCACTCCGGACACCGCCATGGCACGACACGAGCCGCTCGATCGGCTGCTCGAGAGACTGCTCGCCGGCGATCGGCTCGCGCTCGCCCGCGCGATCACGATCGTCGAGTCGGGCGGCCCCGCGGCCGAGGCTCTCCTCGACGCGATCTACCCGCGCACCGGCCGCGCCCACCGGATCGGGATCACGGGGCCGCCGGGCGCGGGCAAGTCCACGCTCACCGCCGCGCTCGCCCGGGCGTACCGCGAGGCGGGCAAGACGGTGGGGATCGTCGCGGTCGACCCCTCGAGCCCGTTCTCGGGCGGGGCGGTGCTCGGCGACCGGATCCGCATGGGACGGCTCTCGACCGATCCGGGCGTGTTCATCCGCTCGATGGCCTCGCGCGGCGCGCTCGGCGGACTCGCGCGCACCACGCGCGAGGTCTGCGACGTGCTCGACGCGGCGGGCCGCGACGTGATCATCGTCGAGACGGTCGGTGTGGGGCAGGCCGAGGTCGACATCGCGCAGGCCGCCGACGTGACCGTGGTGGTGCTCTCGCCCGAGGGCGGCGACGCGATCCAGACGATGAAGGCGGGCCTCATGGAGATCGCCGACGTGTTCTGCGTCAACAAGTCCGATCGCGACGGCGCCGAGCACATGGTGCGCGCGATCCGCAGCATGCTCACCCTCGACGAGGCGACCGGGGCGCGCCGCGCGCGCGGCCACCACGGGGTCGCGCCGGGACGCCCCGAGCCCGGAGCGAAGGCGCCTGTCGAGCGCACCGACGCAGCGGAGCAACGCTGGCGCGTTCCGGTGCTGCGCACGGTCGCCACGACCGGCGAGGGTGTCGAGCGGCTGCGCGAGACCCTCGAGAAGCACCGGCGGTGGGTGGAGGCGCACGGGGTGCGGGCCGAGGCGGCGCGCCGGCGCGCCACCGAACGCATCCGCCGTCTGGTCGAGGAGCAGCTGCGCGCGCGACTGTGGGACGCCACGCACGGCGGGCCTGCGCTCGAGCACGAGACCGACGCGGTTCTCGGCGGCGAACGCACCCCCAAGCAGGCGGCCACGCGACTGCTCGAGCGCTTCGAGCGACGGATCGGGCTGGCGGGCGACGCCTCGAGCTGAACCGTCCGCGCTTGCGGATCGCGCAGCGGGCGCGTTGGCTGCGCGTCCTCGAGCCGCTACGATCGGGCCCATGGGTGCAAGTCCGCGGAGGGCACGCGTTGATCCTGCTCGTCGATGACCAGCCCGAGGTGCGCGAGCACGTCGGGCGCGTGCTCGAGAACAAGGGCTACCGGGTGGCGCCGTGTCCCGACGCGGCGCAGGCGCTCGAGACGGTGCGCAGCGCGCCGTCCGATCGTTTCGGGCTCGCGATCGTGGATCTCGATCTCGGTTCGGGACCCGAAGGCGGGCTGTCGCTGATCACCGAACTCAAGCGGCTGCAGCCCGACCTGCCGGTAATCGTGCTCACCGGCAAGGGCACGATCCCGCTCGCGGTCGAGGCGCTGCGACGCGGGGCGCAGGACGTGCTCGAGAAGGATCTGTACATCGAGGAGACGCTCGAGATCCGGCTCGACCGCGCGCGCCAGCTCGTCGAGATCGTGCGCGACAACCGGCGGCTCGAGCGCGAGAACCGTTCGCTGCGGCGCACCACGGCGTTCGTGCGCGAGCTGCAGCGGCGTGCCTACGAGCCGATCGGTCGCTCCGAGCCGTTCGTCCGGCTGCTCGAGCGCGCCCGCCGGCTCGCCGCCATTCCGCGCCCGGTGCTGATCCGCGGCGAACGCGGCACCGGCAAGGAGCTCGTCGCCGCCACGATCCACTACGCCGGCCCGCGGGCGAGCAAGCCGTTCGTGACGGTCAACTGCGCAGCCTTCAGCGGCCAGCTGCTCGAGTCCGAGATGTTCGGCCACGAGAAGGGGGCGTTCACCGGCGCCGACCGGCAGAAGATCGGGCGCTTCGAGCTCGCCGACGGAGGCACGCTGTTTCTCGACGAGATCGGCAACATGTCGCCCGAGTTCCAGGAGAAGCTGCTGCGGGTGCTCGAGTACCAGCGCTTCGAGCGGGTGGGCGGCAGCCGCACGATCGCGGTCGACGTGCGCGTGATCGCGGCGACCAACGCCGATCTCGAGGCGATGATGGCCGACGGCAGCTTCCGGCCCGACCTGTACGACCGCCTCGCGTTCGAGGTGCTCGAGGTGCCGCCGTTGCGCGAGCGCCCGGGCGACATCCCGCTGCTCGTCGAGCACTTCGCGCGCGCGTTCGCCCGCGAGGTCAAGCTGCCCGAGGCGCGCTTCCGCCCCGCCGCGCTCGCCGCCATGCAGCGCTATCCGTGGCCCGGCAACGTGCGCGAGCTCAAGAACGTGGTCGAACGGCTCGTGTTCCGCGCCGCCGGCACCCCGATCGAGTTCGAGGCGCTGCCCGAGGAGATCCGTGCGCCGGAAGCGCAGCCGACCGAGGCGCTGCCCTTTCGCGAGCGGCTCGCGGACCTCGAGCGTCGCATGCTCGTCGACGCGCTCGAGCGCTGCGGCTGGAACCAGAAGCGGGCGGCCGCAGCGCTCGGGATCAGCTACGACCAGTTCCGCCACTACTACCGCAAGCACGGCCTGCGCCGCCCCGCGCGCTAGGTCCGCTGCCGGACGAGTCCTGGCGGTGGACCGCCGCCCACGCCGCAACTTCCTCGCGCACCCCAACCGCCCGCCGGGCCGGGGTGGATCCCAATGCCCCTGAAGGAGGACGAGACAGGGCAGGGTGTTGCGGAC
>RFJN01000153.1 GCA_003694875.1 Planctomycetota bacterium
CGCACCATGGCGCGGGTGCGCCGGGGGGCCGAGCGGGCGCTGCGCGAGGCGGTGGCCGCGCTGCGACCCGCCCGCTGCACCCTGGCGCAGACGCCCTCGGGTACCGAGGCGGTGCACGAGACGACCGAGGAGGGCAACGACGCGCTGGTGCAGGGCTGGATCCGCGACGATCGCCCGCCGTTCGTGATCGATCCGACGATCACCGCGCTGCGCTTCGATCCCGCCGACGGGGACGGCGCCGCGCTCGGCTCGATCGTGATCTGGGGCAACCACCCCGAGGCGCTCGGGCCCGACAACGACGCGCTCAGCTCGGACTACCCGCACTTCGTGCGCGAGCGCATGGAGCGCCGCCTCGGCGGGGTGTGCGTGTTCTTCGTCGGCGCGGTGGGCGGGATCATGAGCCCGCTCGGGGTGCAGGTGCAGCTGCCCGACGGCTCGCGCACGCGCGAGGCGGGCTGGGCCAAGGCGCGGGCGATCGGCGAGGGGGTGGCCGACCGCGCGCTCGCGGCGCTCGCCGCCCCGGGGGCGCGACAGCTCGATCGCGCCGCGCTGCGTTTCGCCGCGCGCACCGTGTTCTGGCCCCTCGACAACGACAAGTTCTACCTCGCCGCCAAGCTCGGGGTGCTGCCGCGCGGCTTCATCGAGGGGCGCATGCGCTCGGAGGTCGGGGTGCTCGGGATCGGACCGCTCGATGTGCTGCTCGTGCCGGGCGAGATCTATCCGGAGCTGCTCGTGGGCGGAATCGAGCAACCCGAGGGGCGGGACTTCCCGGAACTCGAGCCGGAGGGGCCGCCTCTGTACGAGCGCTGCGCAGCCCCCCTGCAGGCCACGATCGGTCTCGCCAACGATCTGGTGGGCTACATCATCCCGCGCACCGAGTGGGACCGGCAGCCGCCCTACAACTACGGGGCGGCGCGGCCGTGGTACGGCGAGACGAACAGCTCCGGCCCCGCGGCCGCGCCGGCGATCCACGACGCGCTGGTTGAACTGCTCGAGCGGTTGCCCGTTCGCTGAACCGCAGCGCGGGCGCAGCGCAGACGACGAGGAGAGAGCCATGCGGCGGCGTCGCGGTTACGTGGTTCTGGCCATGGTGGGGATCGGGTTCGGTGCGCTTGCGGGCGCCTACTACGGCGCGGTCCGCCACCTGCCGCTCGCCACACCGGTGCGGCCGGCCCGAGCCGTGCCGGCGGCCATCGACGCCGCGTATCACTGTCGCGATGACGTGCCGCTTGCGCCGCAGCTCGAACCGGTGCAGATCGACGACGGGCTGCGCTTCGTTCGCGGACGGTTCGTGTGCCAGCGACCCGGTGCGCCCCGGCCCCACGAGGTGCGCTTCACCTTCTACCGGGCGCTCGGGGTGGACGGCCCCGCCCCGGCGTTCGTCGTCACACCGATCCTCGGCGGGCCGAACGAGGTGGCGCGCCTCGTGGCGCGTGATCTCGCCCGCCACGGCTACCATGCGCTGATCGTCGACCGCCGCAAGCCGCGCGACGGGACGCGCTTCGAGGCGTGGGAGCGGGCGCTCGCGGACATGGTGGCCGACCGCCGACGCGCGATCGACTGGCTGCAGAGCCTGCCCGAGGTCGATCCCGCGCGGATCGGCGCGTACGGGGTGAGCCTCGGCGGAATCACCACCGCGCTGCTCGCCGCGCTCGAGCCGCGGCTGCAGGTGGCGGTGATCGTCATGGCCGGCGGCGATCTGCCGCAGGTCATCGCGCGCTCGGAGGAGGGGGAGTGCCGCCTGCTGCGGCGGGCGCACGGGCTTGGCGATACGCCGAGCGCCGCCGAGATCGAGGCGTTCGAGACCGCCGCGCGCAGGGTGATCCGGACCGATCCGCTGCGCTTCGCTCCCTTCGTCGATCCGCGCAAGGTGGTCATGTTCCTGACCCGGCGCGACCACAGCGTCGACTCCGCCTCGCAGCTTCGGCTCTGGCGCGCGTTCGGACGTCCCGAGGCGTGGTCGCTGCCGACCGGCCACTACAGCGCGATCATCTACCTGCCGCTGATCACCGACCGGGCACGGGCGTTCATCGCTCGACGCTTCGCCGAATCCGGTCCGGGACCCCACCGGGACGCCGCGATTCGTCTCAGCTCTGGCACGAACCGCACCGCAACGGGCTCGAACTGATCCCGAACTCGACGCACCTCGCCCCCGACGGATATCGTAACCCGTTGGCAGTACGCAGTTGTTCCGACGCAACGGATTGGGTTCGGTTTTGCATGTTCGGTCCGCGATGACACGAACCGCGAGGCGGTGTCGCGGCGATCCGCTGTGAGAGTCGACACGAGATCACGACGGCGATGGTGAGGGGACGAACCATGACGGGGTGCAGACGCAACCGGTACGCGGTGGCCTTCGGGGTGCTGGCCGTGGCTCTGGCCGTGCCGGCCGCCGCGGTCGCACAGCGGCTCAAGACGCGGGCCGCGCGGGCTGCGGTGCCGAGTCCCGCGGAGGTGCGCGCGCACGGCGAGTTCGTGCGCACCGACGGGCAGCAGGAGATCTGGCGGTTGCCGGACGGACGCACCGTCGCTCTCGTCGCGCTCGGTGGCGACGGCGGCGCGATCGAGCTGCGCGAGGACGCGCGCGGCTTCGTCTGCCGGCAGCCGGGGCTCGAGATCGCGCTGCCGCCTCGCGCGCTCGGTGCGCCGATTCGCTTCGAGACGCCGGAGGGGGCGGTGCTGCTCTCGTCGGCGGTGCGCTTGTGGGCACGCGGCGAAGGGGGGGCGAGCTGGCAGCTCGAGACGCGTTCGGTCCGTGGGGTCGAGCGCGATCCGCGCACGGTCGCCTATCCCGGTGCGATCGAGGACGGCGCGCTGGCGTACGAGCTCGGCGGTGGACAGCTCAAGACGGTGTTCGAGCTCGAGCGCCGTCCCGAGCCGCTCGAGAACGCGGCCGCCGCGATCGAGACGGTGTGGTTCGAGGAGCGGCTGTGGTTGCCGGCGGGCTGGCACGTGCCGGGGCTCGAGCCCGGACAGCCCGTGCGCACCACCTCTTCGCTGCCGGTGCTCGACGCGCGCGGACGCGA
>RFJN01000154.1 GCA_003694875.1 Planctomycetota bacterium
GATAGCGGATCTTGTACTTCTGCAGGAAGCTGTCGGTCACCGACGGGGTCAGCGCGACGAGGGTGAACCCGCGTGCGGTGTACTTGTCGTGCAGTTCGTTGAGGTGCGGCACCGCCGCACGACAGGCGCCTCAGCCGGGCGACCAGAACTCGAGCAGGACGACGCGACCGCGCAGGGAGGCGAGCGAGAGCGGGTCGGTGTTGATCCACCGCTGCGCCTCGATCTCGGGCGGCCTCTGGCCGAGAAACGACGTGCCGGCCGCCGCGGCCACCGCCGGCAGCGCGAGCAGGACCGCAGCCATTGCGGCAACGATCCGCCCGGAGCGCTGGACTTGCATGCCTCGATCCCCCTCTGTTCGCCGTGGTGTGGCGGAACCCAACCGTGCGAGCATCATAGCGCCGAAGGCCGATTGTCGCGAGCGGGCGCGTCGCGGCGTACGCGACAGGAGCACGCGATCCGCGAATGCGCCGCTGCGTGCGCTTCGCCCGCTACCGCGGCCCGCCGGTCTGCAGGCCCTGGCGTACGATCCGGCACGGCAGACGGCGTGCGCCGTGCGTGCTCGCGGCGGCGCAGATCGCCGCGTGGCTCGCCGGCGGGGCGAGCGCGAGCACCGAGCCGCCGCCTCCCGCCCCGCACGCCTTCACGGCGCTCGCGCCGGCGCGACGCAGCGCCTCGATCAGCTCGCCGAGCGCAGGGGGGCAGATCTGCTCGCTCAGCCGGCAGCGCTGCGTCCACTCCTCGTTCACCCGTTCGGCGACCCTCGAGGTGTCACCCCGCTCGAGAGCCGCGGCGAGTCGCTGCGCGATCGAGGCGATCGCTGCGATCGCCCCGCGCGTCGCCGGATCGCGCTCCACGTATCGGCGCAGCACGTCCCAGTTGGGAGCGCCCGAGAAGTGCGCCTCGCCCGAGTAGAAGACCAGCAGGCGCTCTTCGAGCCAGTCGAGCACGCTCTCGGGCAGCCGCAGCACGCGACGCAGCCCCTCGAGGCCGTAGTGCAGCGCGAGCGCGCCGCCGTGCAGCGCCGCGAGATAGTCCTGTGTCCCGACGGGAACCTCGAGGTGGCGCGCCTCGATGCCGGCGGCGAAGCGGCACAACGCCGAGGCGTCCACGTTCCCAGTTCCGAGGTGGGCGGGGGCCCCGAACGCCGTGTGCAGGGCGCCGAGGGTCGCGACGAGCAGCGCACTCGAGCCGCCCAGGCCGGAGCCGCGCGGGGCCTCACTTGTGGTCTCGAGTTCGAGGCCGCTGCCCGGAGCCCAGAAGGCGACGGCACGTGCGAGCAGGGCGAGCGGCGGCGGCGGGGTGCGGGCGAGGCGGCGGGTGAGTTCGTCGAGCCCGGCGAACGACACCTCGGCGTCGAGGTCGGCCGAGCGCAGCACGATCGCGGCGTCGGCCCGCGGCCGCAGCCGCGCGCGGGCGGTGACCGAGATCGCGGCGTTGACCGTCACCGCCCCGCCGAGGAAGCGGTACAGCGGATCGAGATCGAGCGTGCCGCCGGCAAGATCGACCCGGCACGGGGCCCGCGCGACAAAGGCTTTCTCCGGCACCGGAAGGTCCATGTCCTCGATCGCGTCGCGGGTTGGCCGTCGGACGTGTTGCGGATTCAGCATGGTCGGCGAGCGTAGCGCAATGTTGCACACGGGATCAAGCGCGCGGTCGAGCAAGAGCCGGGCGAGTGCGTGGCGCGTGCAGCGTCCGCGACGCCGTGCTCAGCTTGTGCACCTGTTCGGCCCGACCGGTTCGCCCGCCAGCCGCACCGCATGGATCCGCAGCGTCAGCCAGCGCTCGGCTGGCGTCTCGAACGGGTCGTCCTCCCACACGACGAGGTCGGCCCAGCGGCCGGGTTGCAGCGAACCGAGTTCGTGCTCGCGGTGGGCGGCGCGCGCCGAGCCGAGCGTGAAGGCGGTGAACGCCTGCGCGGGCGTCACGGCTTCGCGCTCCGGAGGCAGCGGGGCGCCGCCGGTGCGTGGTCTGCGTGTGCAGGCGGCGTGCAGCGAGGTGCGCGGGTCCATGGGCTCGATCGGAAAGTCCGAGCCGAAGCACACGATCGCGCCCGCCTCGAGCCAGGAGCGCCAGGCGTAGGCGCCCGCGAGCCGGCCGCGCCCGAGCCGTCGCTCCACGATGGCGACGTCGGTGCCGAGGTGCGACGGCTGCATGGACGCCACGGTGCGGCCGCGCTGCACCAGACGCAGGTCCTCGAGGCGAACGTGCTGGGCGTGCTCGAGGCGGTGTCGCGGCGGGGGGGATGGCACGGGCAGCGCCGCAAACTGCTCGAGGGCGAGCCGCACCGCGCGGTCGCCGATCGCGTGCAGTCCCACCTGGAAGCCCGCCGCATGCCGTTCCGGAAGCAGACGCGCGAGTCGTTCGGGATCGAGAACCGGCATGCCGCAGCTCTCGGGCGCGTCGGCGTACGGTTCGTGGAACCACGCGGTGCGGGCACCGAGCGATCCGTCGAGATAGCCCTTGAGCAGCCCCGGCCGGATGCGCGGATCGTCGGGGAAGCTCTCTCGCCAGGCAACGAGCTCCTCGAGCGGGGCGTCGATGGGGTGCCAGATCCGCACCCGGGCGGTCAGCTCGCCGCGTTCGGCGAGCGCGGCGTACAGCGCCGGATCGCCGCGCTCGTCCTCCACGCTCGTCAGCCCGTGCCGCCGCGCCTCGGCCAGCGCGAGGCGCAGACCAAGAAGCCGCTCGTCTCGACCGGGCGGCGGCACGCGCTCGAGCACCCGGTCGACCGCGGTCTCGAAGAGCCGCCCGTCGAGCTCGCCCTGCGCGGTGCGGCCGATCCTCCCCCCCGGCGGGTCGGGGCTCGCGGTGTCGAATCCGGCCCGCTGCAGCGCCTGCCGGTTGGCCACCGCCATGTGCCCGCACACCCGGCGCAGCAGCACCGGGTGCCCGTCGCCGGCATGGTCGAGTTCGTCGAGGGTCGGTGCTCGCCGCTGCCGCAGCCGCCCTTCGTCCCAGCCGCGTCCCACGATCCATGCGCCGGGCGGCAGGGTGCGCGCGCGCTCACGCACCCGCGCGAGCAGCGTCTCGAGATCGTCGGTGCGCGCGTCGAGCTGCAGCAGCGACAGCCCCCCGTCGGTGAGGTGCAGGTGTGCGTCGTGCAGTCCCGGTGTCACGCGACGCCCCCCCACGTCGAGGCGACGCGTGCGGGCTCCCGCACCGTCGCGCAACAGCTCGCCGCGGCCGGTCGCCACGATGCGGCCCGCCCGCACGCCGATCGCGTCGTGCTCCGGCGGCAGGCCGAGCGGGCAGAACAGACGGGCGTTCTCGATCAGCAGGTCGAAGCTGGCCAACGGGATCTCCCTCCGGAACGGAGCACTGGTTCCGCTTCCGCCCGCAGGGTGACGCAGGGCGGTTGCGCTCGGCGCCGGTCCGCTCTTTTTCGTTTCGTCTGTGAAACGGACGCGTTTCTGCTGCGGGTTATGTGCCTTTGCAACTCTTCTCTGTGTCGGTGGTTGCGTCGAATGTAGCGCCTCGTCGCGATTTGGGCACCCGTTTGCGATTCGGCAGGGCGAAGCGCACGGCCGACGCGTTCGGCGTGCGTCGTCTCCAACGGTAACGGATGTCGGGAGAGAGCGTCATGGTGGCGAAGCATGGGAAGAACGCGCGGTGGGCGCGGTGGGTGTGCGGGC
>RFJN01000155.1 GCA_003694875.1 Planctomycetota bacterium
CTCCGAGCGCGGCGGCCTCGCGCACCGCGTCGTGCGGCAGCCCCCCGCGCGCGGTCGTCTCCGCGAGCAGTTCGACGAACCGCCGGGCGGTGAGCACCAGGCGGGCGAAGTGGCGCGGGGAGGACTCGGCCCCGTTGCCGAGCTGCGCGAGCGCCACCGTGACCACACCGGCGCCGAGCGTGTCGAAGCGCCGCAGCGCCGCCAGTGCGGTGCGCCAGCGTACCGGATCCTGCGCGTCCGCCGGCGGCAGACGCCCGTTCGCGCCCTCGTCGTCGCCGACGTGCGCCGCGGCGTGCAGCAGTGCCGCACACCCGATCTCCAGCACCTGGGGGGGGCCGTAGTCGAGCTGCACCGCGGCCGCGATCGACAGCACCGCGACCTCCCAGCTGCGGCGCGCCAGCGGCTCGTGTCGCTCGGCGTCGTAGGCGACATCGTCGACGGGACCGGCGCCGAGCAGCGCCAGCATGAGGTCGGGATCGCGGATCACCCGCAGGCACAGCGCGCGGCCGATCTCGAGCACGCTCGAGAACAGCAGCGTCGCCTCGCCGCCGAGCGCCGCGAACAGCTCGGCGAGCTGCGCGATCTGCTCGCGGCGTGAACGCAGCGCGTCGTGTCGCTGCGAGGCGGGCCGCGGCGGCAGCGGGCGCGCCTGCGCGATGCGCTCGCGCCAGCGCACCCCGGCCGGCTCCTCGGCGGCCACCGCCGTCTCGAGCCACGCCTCGAGCACCCCGTTGCGCAGCTGCGCCACCGGCCGTTCGAGCAGTCGCCCGGCCGGCAGCTGCCGCGGCACGCACCGGTCGAGTTCGCGCTCGAGCTGCAGCAGCCTGCGCTCGTCGCAGAACGCGCGCACCGCCGCGGGCGGGTCGGCCCGAAACACCGGCGGACGGCGTCGCACCGCGGGCTCGCTGTCGAGGTCATAGAGCGTGCGGATCCCGTGACGCTCGAGCAGCCGGATCTCCTCGGGCCCGAGCCGCTCGCCCGCCTGCAGCACCACGGCTCCGCTCTCGTGGAACAGCGGCCGCGGCAGCGCGGGACAGGACCGCAACGAACCGACCTCGACACGCCTCACAAGCGCTTACCCCTGCGAAAGTTATGCTCGAGCCGCCGAGTATACCCGGGGCGGCCGCAGCGGGTCAACTCCGCAGCGTCGCGCGACACAGAGCCCCACCACCTCCCGCGCCCCCTGTTGCCGCAGGATCTCGGCGCACACCGTGAGCGTCGTCCCCGTGGTGAGCACGTCATCCACGAGTCCGATCCGCAGCCCGTCGACCCGCCGCGCGCCGGCGCGGTGACAGCGTCGCGCGATCCGCTCGCGCTCGCGGCGACCGAGCCGCGTGAGTCGCGGCGCGCTCGTGCGCTCGATCACGCCGGGCAGCAGCGGGACGGCGAGGCGAGCTGCCGCGTGGCGCGCAATCGCCTCGGCGTGCGCGATCGCACGCACCACGCGGCGGCGCGGATCGGCGGGCACGGCGACGAGCGCGTCGAGTCGCGGTGCGAGCACGCGCACGCGCTCGGCGAGCAGCCAGCCGAGCGCACGCGCGCACGCCGGCCGCCGGTAGAACTTGAGCCCGCGCAGCAGCGTTCCCACCTCCCCGTGCAGCGGCCCGCAGGCGTACGCGCGCACCGCAGCCGCCGCGGGCAGCCGCGCGAGACGCACCGGCGGCAGTTCCCGCGCGGGCCGCAGCAGCCGTTCGCGACAGCCGCGGCACACCGGTGGCGCGTCGTGCGCACGCCCGCGTGCGAGCTGCCCGCGGCACAGCAGGCAGCGGGGCGGGAAGGCGAGATCGAGTGCGGCGCGCCACCAGCGGTGGCGGGGCGGGCGTGCGCACGACGCGTCCACGGCTCGCGGTCTCCCTGCACCGGCAGCTCGGGCCGGCGGCGTTGCGCACCGGCGAGCCGAGGCCAGGCTCTGTTCAGAAACGCCCCCTGCTGCGATCTCCGGCTGATCACCGACTTGCGTCGTCGCGAGAACCGAAGCCGTCCTCGACGTACCTCGGTACGCCTCCGGCGTCTTCGAACCTCGCTCCTCGCCAGTCGGCGCCAGCCGAATCTCTCGCGACGGGCTCGTTTCTGAACAGAGCCTAGCGTCGGCCCCCGACACGGCGGCCGCGACCGCCGGCGGGTGTGCTACGATGGCCCGCCACGAGGGCCTCGACGGAGAGAGAGACCGCATGCAGATCGCCCCGCGACCGCATCGCCGGCCCGCCGGCCACCGCGCAGCCGCCCCGCTCGTGCTCGTGGCGGTGCTGCTCGCGCCCACCGGGCTCGCGCTCGCCCAGAGCCCGCGTCCCGTCCCGCCGCCACGCGGCTTCCGCCAGGGACAGCTCGGACGCCGGCGCACCCCGCCCCCCCCGGTCGAGGTGATCGAGGATCCGGACGTGGCGCTCGTGATCGACGACGAGGTGATCGATCGCCGGCGCTACGGGGAGGCGCTGATCCGCGAGTACGGCCTTCGCTATCTCGAGACCTACGTGCGCGCGCACCTCGTCGAGCGGCGCGCGCGCGCGCTCGGCGTCACGGTCAACCCGGAGGCTGTGGAGCGCGAGGCGGCCCGCCGCACCGAACGCATCCTCGCCCGACGCTACCGGGGCAACCGCAAGGCCATGCAGGCGGCGCTGGCCTCGCTCGGGCTGCGGCCCGAGGACTGGGAGCGCGGGCTGCGGCGGCGGGTGCGACAGCAGCTGCTCACCGAGGCGGTGGTGCGCGCCGATCGCGACGTGTCCGAACCGCGGCTGCGCAAGCGCTACCGCGAGCTGTACGGAGAGGCGGGGATCCGGCGCACGGTGCGCGAGATCGTGTTCACGACCGAGCTGTGGCGTT
Organism: Planctomycetota bacterium; assembly: GCA_003694875.1. Lineage (GTDB taxonomy): Bacteria > Planctomycetota > J058 > J103 > J103 > J103. The sequence continues at coordinate 2,821 of RFJN01000155.1, forward strand.
CCCGGCTGTTTCCGGAGGAGGAGTACCGCAAGCAGCTTCCCGAGATCGAGCGCGCCGCCGAGCGCAAGGCGCAGACGCTTCGCAAGCGGCTCGTGGCCGGCGAGGACTTCGCCACACTCGCGCGCGCCGAGAGCGACGACCCCATGGCGCAGCGCGGCGGCGACTACGGGGCCTTCTGGCGCCGTCGCTACGGGCCCGAGGTCGACCGGGTGATCGAGCGCACGCCGATCGGCGAGATCACGCCGGTGCTGCGCACCCGGCGCGGTTTCGTGATCGCGCAGCCGTACGGCGAGCGCGAGGGCTGGTCGCTGCATGCGCGCCACATCCTGCTCTCGACCGAACTGCGCGGCAAGACGAGCCCCGAGCTCGTGGCGGCGCGTCGCAAGGCGGCGCGCGACAAGGCGCAGCAACTGCTCGCGGCGCTGCGCGACGGAGCCGACTTCGCGGCACTCGCGCGCGAGCACAGCGACGACCTCGCCACGCGTGCGAGCGGAGGCGATCTGGGCGAGACGAAGAGCGGACAGCTTCCGGCCGCGCTCGAGACGGCGCTGCTCGCCCTCGAGCCGGGCGCGGTCGGGGGGCCCGTCGAGACACCGCTCGGCTTCCACATCGTGCAGCTTCTCGACAAGCGCCGCCGGCCCGAACTCGACGAGCGGCTGGTGCGCATGCTGCTCGTGTCCACCGAGTACCTCAAGGTCAAGCAGCGGCGGCTCGGCGCTCGGCTCGAGACGCTCGCGACCGAGCGGGCGCTCGAAGTGGTGAAGCGGCTCGGTCAGGGCGCGTCGGCGGAGCAGCTCGCGCGCGAGCTCAGCGAGGATCCGAACGCGCAGCGCACCGGCGGGCTGCTGCCGCTTCCGCTGCCGCCCGACACCGACCCGGCGATCCGCGAGGCGATCGCGCAACTCGCGCCGAACGACCGGATCCGCACGGTGAAGACGCGCCGCGGGGTGCACGTGCTGGTGCTCGAGGACTACGAGCAGGCGAGCTTCGAACAGGCCCGCCCCCGCCTCATCGAGGAGATCCGCTCGAAGCCGGTCACGCCCGAGGAGGTCGAGACGTATCTCGAGCGGCTGCGCCGAGCCGCCCATGTGAAGCGGGGACCCATGGGGTGAGCGGTCACGCGAACCGGGAAGCGGGCCGATCAGGGGGGCGGCGGTCGCGGGCGGCCGCGGCGTTTGCCGCGCTCGTGGTGGGCGCTGCACTCGCGGGCGGCTGCGTGCCGTTTCCCACCGATCCCGAGCCGGAGCTGCCCCCGCAGCTCTCGCCGCGCACGCCCTGGCGCGGGCTGTTCGAGCTGGCGCTCGCGCTCGCCCGCGAGGACCGGCCGGCGCTCGAGCCGCGCGCAGCGCGCGCACGCCTGCGGGCGCTCGCGCTGCGCTGCGAGGCGGAGCTTGAGCGCACCGGCGAGGAGCCCGCGCGCGCGATCGCGCGCGTCCTGTTCGACCGCCGCACGGGGCTCGCGCCCGCGGTGGTTCCGCGCTCGGAACTCGATCCCGCGACCTTCGACGTGGACCGGGTGCTCGCCACCGGTCGCGGGGCGTGTCTGCCGATCGCGATCGTGGCGCTCGCGGTCTGCGAGCAGCTCGGGCTCGAGGCGCTGCCGCTGCTCTCGCCCACGCACGCCGCGGTGTGGATCGAGCCGGGGCGGGTGCTCGATCCGGCGCTCGGCGGGCTGCGGATCGGACCGCTCGGGGATGCGCGGCGCGGGCGCGACCGGCCGGCCTCGCCCGACGAGGTGGCGGCGGCGCTGCTCGCCAACCGCGCGGCAGTGCGCCGGGCCGCGGGGCGTGTGGAGGCGGCGCGGCTCGATCTCGAACGGGCGCTCGAACTCGTGCCGGAGAGCTTCACCGCGCGGCTCAACCTCGCGGTGGCGCTGCTCGATCTCGGCGAGCACGAGCGCGCGCGCGCGCTGCTCGAGGAGCTCGAGGCGAGTGGAGCGTCGAGCGCGCTCGTCGCCTACAACCTCGGCGTGCTCGCGGCGCGCGAGGGCACGCTCGGCGTGGCGCGGCACTGGTACCGGATCGCGCTCGAACGCGATCCGAAGCTCGTCGCCGCCCACGTCAACCTCGGCGCGGTGTGCCTCGCGCTCGAGGACCGGGAGGCCGCGCGCGCCGCGTTCGCCGCCGCCCTCGCACTCGATCCGGACAACGCACGCGCACGCGACGGGCTGCGGCGGACCGCCGGCGCGTCACAGTAGCGGGCTGAGCAGGTGGGCGGTCGCCTCGGCGCGCGGTCCTCCGAGCCAATCGTGGCCGTGCCGGCCTCGAGCGGCATCGGCGGTGCGTGCGGTCGGTGGTGTGCGCAGCGTCGCGGCCACGCTGTCGGTATGCCCGAGGAGTTGCAGCAGCTGTGCGGTGCTCACGGCGCGCCCTCTCCCGCCGCCCCACGCGCCTGTGCCTCGTCCTGCAGCCGGCGGCGCGCCGCCTCGTCCTCGACGGCGGCGCGGTGTTCGCGGTCGCCGAGCGGTCCGGCCTTGCGCGCGTCGAGTTCGCGCAGCCGCTCGGCGCTGCCGTACAGCGTCACCACGTCGCCGGGCTCGATCACGGTGTCGCCGTGCGGAACGGCGATGTAGCTGCCGTCGGGGCGGGCGATCCCGAGCACCGTCACCCCCTCGTCGGGCAGCCGCAGCTCCCGCAGCGGCACACCGGCAAGCCAGTCGCCACTGTTGACCCGCAGTTCGGCGACACGGAATCCTTCCTGCAGCCGCAGCAGATCGACGTAGTCGCGCACCTCCAGATCGGTCCAGCGTTCGAGCGCCGCCTCGACGAGCGTGGCGAAGGCGACGCGCACCCACGCGCTGCGCGCGAGCAGATAGAGCCCGAGCAGGCCGGCGGCGATGACGCCGAGCCGCGTCCCGATCTCGACCGCCCCCTCGGCGCGCAGGAACCCGAGCAGCAGCGAGGCGATCGCGGTGGGCAGCCCGGCGCTGCCGAGCAGCATGAGGGTGAAGATGATGCGGCGTCGCACCGGGTGGTCGACGACCGACTCGGACTCGGACGTGGTGAACCCGCAGCCGGTGAACGCCGAGCGCGCCTGGAACCGCGCGAGTTCTTCGGACACGCCGGTCATGGTGAGCGCCACCGCCGCGACGCGCACGACGATGGAGCCGAGCAGCACCACGAACAGGAACGACAGGGCGCCAAGCAACGGATCGCTCCGTCAGGCGGGCCGCGGCCGCGGGCGAGCGGTGCGTTCGCTCACCGGCTGGCGTCGCCGGGCGAGAGCACCTCGATGTAGACCGCCTGCGCGCCGCGGCCGTAGCGCACCGCGCGGCGCCGGTAGACGCGTTCGCCACAGCGCACCGTCTCGAGCACCGCGGCGAGCTGGCCCTGCGGTGCGGGCGGCAGCGGGATCTCGAGCGCGGCGCGGTTGCGGTACAGCACCTCGCCGGTGGCGCGGCGCACGTAGACCGGCTCCTCGAGGGCCTCGAGCACGAAGGCGATCGGATCGTCGGCGAGTGGCGCCCCCCAGCCGGCGGGCCCCTCGCCGCGGCGGCCGATCCGCAGGAACGCGGCGACGAGCGCCTCGAAGTGCACCACCTCCGGCCCCACCGCCACCTGCACCCGCACGGGTTCGCGGTAGCGAACCGGCAGCGCGGGTCGCTCGGGCTGCAACGTCTTCTCGAGCCACTCGTGGAACGGTCGCAACGGCACCGTGCTCTCCTCCCTGCTCCTCGCTGGTTCCGACCCGCCGCACGCGATCCGGCGAACGACCTCTCTCGTCACGAACTCGTCGGAGACGAGGCGGTGGCGGCGGGGGCGTGCCGGTAGAACGCGGTGTAGACGACGTCCTTCTCCTCGGTGAGCGCGTCGCGCAGCAGGCTGAGCAGGCGGGCGAGCTGCTCGCGCACGATCCGCGCCTCGTCCTCGTTGCCTCCCCGCACGGCCTCGAGCCGCTGGTGCACCTTCTCGAGACCGCGCTCGATCTCCTCCCAGTGCGCCTCGAGTGCATCGCGGCGCGCGCGCCAGCCGGGCTGCGCCTTCTCGAGTTCGTCGTAGAGCCCGCCCTGTTCGAGCAGGCCGCGGACGTGGTCGGCGACCGCGGTGCGCAGCGCGTGCAGCGCCGCGTCGAGCACGTCGGCCCACCAGGCGGCGCGGTGCGCGTACGGGTCGCTGCAGGCGCGCTCGACCCGATGGATGGCGCGCTCGAGTTCGTCGGCGGTGGCGTCGGCGGCCTCGATCCGCTCGCGCGCGGCGTCGGTGAGCCGTTCGGTCTCCTCGAGTTCGGACGGCAGGCGGCTGCACGACAGCTGGCGCTGCTCCTCTTCGCGCTCGGCCGCCTCGACCATGCGCGCGAGCCAGCGGAGACCGCGCAGCTCGTCGGGGTGGCGGTGGGTGTCGGCGTCGGCGACCGCGAGCGCGATCCGGAGAAACTGCCGGCGGGTGGCGCGATCGAGCGAGCGCAGATCGAGCTCGACCTCCGGCGGCCGCTCCTCGAGCCACTGCGCGAGCTTGCGCCGCACCTCGGGGCTCGTGCCGAGCCGCTCGGCGAGCCGTTGCAGCAGTCGCTTCTCCTGCACCTGCGGCGCCCCGTCGAGCCAGGCCATGGCCGCCGCCATGCGGATCAGCCGGTCGGCGGTCTGCGGGTCCATGTGCTTGGCAGCCACCCTGCGTTTCCTCCCCCTCCGGGCGCGGCGAACGTGCGCCACACTCCCCCGCACCATAGCGATTCGGCCGATTCCGTACCAGCGCCCCGTATCCTGCCACCCCTTGCGCCGTGGGCGCGCTCCCGGTATAGTCGCGCCTTCCCGCACGGCGGGACCGCACAAACGGTCGGGGCGTAGCTCAGCTTGGACTAGAGCGCCTGCATGGGGTGCAGGAGGTCGGTGGTTCGAATCCACTCGCCCCGACCAGCGGTTTCGGCAGGGGCCGGGACAACGCCGTCGCGGTCTCCTTGCTTCACCGCTGTCCCCTCCCGCTTGTACAGGCGCTGCCCCCGCTTCCGCACCCTCGTTGTTGCAGCGCTCGATCCGCGGAAACGAGCGACCCGACGGTGTGGCGCAACCGCGGCCGCGACGACCACTCTACAGCCACCGGCATCGCTGCCTTCCCGCGATTCCTCCTCCATCGGCACCTCGCCTACAGCTGTCCCCTGCGGTGCTCGTGTCCCGCCGGGGCAGCGAAAGGCCAACCAGGATCCGAGCAACCCCGCAAGATCCTGAAAAGGAGCGAAACGGAGGGCGCCACAGCGCCCGCGTGCGGCCTCACCTTCGTGCACCACCTCGGGGGACACGACGTCTCGACGTGGACCCACAACCGCCTCCCCCCGGGGCAGCGGACGCAGCAACGCGCCACGCTTGCCCTCGTCGCCGTTGCACCGCAGCCCGGCAGATCCCGCTACGCGGCGGCCCCGCGACCGGCGTCAGTCCTCCGCATCGCCGCCCCGTGCCCGCGCCCCTCTCGCGGCACGCCGGCGTGCGCGCCACAGGTAGCATGCCGGCACGACGACCAGGTTCAGCGTGGTGGAGGTGAGCAGCCCCGCGCACACGATCGCCGCCATGGCCGCCTCGAGTTCGCTTCCGGCGGTCTCGAACGAGAGCGCGAACGGCAACAGGCCGAAGAAGGCCGTCGCCGCGGTCATGACGATCGGCAGCATGCGCTCGCGTGCCGCCTGCAGCACGGCCGTCTGCGACACACCGCCGCCCGGTTCGCCCCGGGCCCGCTCCAGGATCCGCTCGACCAACAGCAGCCCGTTGCGACTCACGATCCCGAGCAGCGTCACGAACCCCACCATGCCCGCGACCGACACGCCGTCGGGAAGCAGCGCCGCGAGCAGCACGCCACCCACCACACCGAGCGGAAGGCTCGAGAGCGCCACCGCGGCGTCGGCGAACGAACCGAGCGCCCACACGAACAGCAGCCCCACCGCGAGCAGCACCGGCAGCCCGGTCGCCACGAGGCGACCGGCCGCCTCCCGCCGCGCCTTCGCGCGACCGAGCACCTCGACGTGCACTCCCGGCGGCAGCGCCACGCGCGTGCGCAGCGCGGCCCGGACCTCGCGCTCGGCCTGCGCCAGGTTTCGACCCCGCACCTGCGCCGTGACGAAGACCACCCGCTGCCCGCCGACGTGCCGGATCACGTCCGGCGTCTCGCGCTCGCGCACGCGCGCGAGCGCGGAGAGGGGGAGCACCGCCCCCGCGCGCGTCCAGATCGGCCGATCGAGCAGACGCTGCGGATCGTCGCGATCGACCGGCGAGCCGGCGATCACCACCGGAATCGACGATCCGCCCGGTCCCCGCACGCGCGTCACCTCGCGCCCCGGCGAGCCGACGCGCAGCGCCTCGAGAACCTCGAGCGACGCGATCCCGTGGCGCGCGAGACGGTCGCTGCGCAAGGAGAGTTCGAACACCGGGGCGCCGACGCGTGCGGGCGCCCGCACGCGCGTGAGTTCCGGCACCCCGCGCAACACGCGCGCAACGTCGCCCGCGGCCTGTCGGAGCGCGTCGATCGACGCACCGCGCAGCCGGACCGCGATCGGCGCCCGCTCTCCCGACAGCAGCTCGTTGATCCGCTCGCCGAGCACCCCGTCGAGCTGGAACCGCACCCCCGGCACCCGCGCGAGCCGCCGCGCGAGGGCGAGCGCCGCCTCCTCCGGCTCGTACTCGCCCCGCGGCAGCACGATGTCCATCTCGATGCGGTGCACCGGCGCGGCGTCCTCGTCGAGCGGCGCACGTCCCACCCGCGCCGCGACGTGCGGCACCGGCGGGAGGCTGTCGCCGGCGAGCGGCACACCCAGCGCACGCGTCAGTCGCCGCGCGATCCGCGTCGCCTCGGCGAGCGACGTGCCCGGCCACGTCTCCACCTCCCCGATCAGCACCCCCTCACGAAACTCGGGAAGATAGCCGCCGCCGAGAAACGGCAGCGCGGCGAGCCCCATTCCGAGCAGCACCGCGCTCGCGGCGAGCACCCGCCCCGGCCGGCGCGCCACCCGCGCGAGCACCGCCTCGTAGCCGCGACGAAGAACGCCGGCGAGCCGCGACTCCTCGACCTTGCGCTCGGCCGCCGAGGGCAGCAGCCACAGCGAGAGGGCGGGGGTGACGAACAGCGCAACCCCGAGCGAGGCCAGCATCGCCAGGATGTAGGAGGCCGCGAGCGGCGCGAAGATCCGGCCCACGAGTCCCCCGAGCAACAGCACCGGCACGAGGAGCGCGACGCTGACGAAGGTCGCGAACACCACCCCGCCACGCACCGCCAGCGAGGCGGTGCGCACCACCTCCTCGACCGGCCGTGCAGCGCCGGCGCGTGCGTTGTCCCGCAGCCGCCTCCAGATGCTCTCGACGTCGACGATCGCGTCGTCCACGACCTCGCCGACCGCGATCGCCAGCCCGCCGAGCGTCATCGCGTCGATCGTCACCCCGGCGCCCACCAACACCGCGAAGGCCGCGAGCAGCGACAGCGGGATCGCCGCCAGGCTGATCGCGGCGAGCCGCCACGAGCCGAGCACCGAGAGCAACACCACGACCACCAGGGCGCCGCCCACGAGCGCCGCGCGCCCGAGCGCCCCGATCGAGGCGCGAACGAGATCGGCCTGCCGGTAGGTGGGCGGCTGCCGTCGCGCGCCCGACGGCAGCTCCCGATCGAGCTCCCGCAGCACGCGCTCCACCTCCCGGCTCACGCGCAACGTGTCCGCCGAGGGAAGCTTGTCCACCTGCACGTAGACCGCGGCTCGCCCGTCGTACAGCGCGCGGCCGACCGGCAGGGCCCGCCCCATGCGCACCTCGGCCACATCGGCGAGCCGCACGGCGACGCCGCCACGGCGCGCCACGACCGCCGAGCGGAGGGCCGCGAGCGCTCCCGCGGTGCTGTCGGACCCGGACGCGTCCCCCGACACCGCGGCCGTCTTCCCTCGCTCCCCGCCGTCCGCGTGCCCGGCCGGCGACGGCGCGCCCGCAACGAACCACCGGTCGCGCACGCGCACCGCCGCGCGCACCTCTCCCTGCACGAGCCGAGCCACCGGACCGACGTCGCGTGCGGCCCGGACCGCGCGCTCGAGCGCCTCGAGGTCGAGCCCGTGGCGCAGCAGCGCCTCCACCCGCGGCCGCACCTCGACCCGCGCCGGCGCGCCACCGTGCACCGTGACCTGCGAGACGCCGCGCACCGCGAGCAGCCGCGGGCGCAGCCGGTAGCGCGCGAAGTCGAACACGGCGTCGAGCGCCCGCGGGCTGCCGGTGTCCGCCGGGGTGAGGCAGAATCGCAACAACGCGCCCACCGGCGCCGAGATCGGAGCGATCCGCGGCGGCTCGACGCCCGGGGGCAGCCTGTCGCCGACAAGCGAGAGGCGTTCGCTCACGAGCTGGCGCGCGCGGTAGACGTCGGTGCCGTCGACGAACCACAGCTCGATCACGCTCAGCCCCGCACTGCTCGAGGAACGCACCGTCTCGACGCCGGGCGTCCCGAGCAGCAGCCGTTCGAGCGGCGCACTGACCCGCGTCTCGACCTCCTGCGGCCCGAGCCCCGGCGCCTCGGTCTGCACGACCACGCGAGGGGGCGTGAAGCCGGGCAGCGCGTCGAGACGAGCCCGCCGCACCGCCTGCACCCCGAGCGCGACGAGCAGCAGCGCCGCCACGAGCACCACCGGGCGCCGCCGCACGGAGAATCGGACACACGCGTCGAGCAGACCACTCACCGCCCCGGTCCCGCCTCGTCGCCCCGGCGTCCCTCCCACCCGGCCCGACCGAGTTCGGCCCGCAGCGCCATCGCGCCGCGCACGACCACGCGCAACGGCCCGGTCGGCGGGGCCGAACCGGGACGTCGCTTGCGTTCGACCAGGACGACGTCGCCCGCACGTGCCGTCACGCGCACCCGAACCGGCGCGTAGACCCCGGGCTCCGTCTCGACGAAGACCGCGGGCGCTCCGTCGAGCGGCACCACCGCGCTCGCGGCGACCCGCAGTCCCTTGCGCCGACGGCGGACTTCCACCGGCACGACGTCACCCACCGCCGGCAGGCGAGCGGTCGCGGTCGGGGGCGACAGCACGAGCCGGTCGTGTCGAAAGCCGTCTGGGGCCACGTCAGCGCCGCGGCGAAGCCAGCGCGCCGGGATCGAGCCGGCGGCGGTACGCACGCGGTAGGCGTCCGCGACCTCGTCCTCGGGCAGCGAGCGCAGCAGCACCCACCGCGGCCCCTGCGCCAGGACGGTGCCGATCCGCTCGCCGGCCTGCAGCTCGGCGCCCGCGTCGGTGCGCAGCGAGAGCAGCGTTCCGGCGACCGGACTGCGCAGCGCGAGTTCTCCCCGCAGCGCATCGCGCAACGTCGCCCGGCTCTCGTCGATCCCCCGGGCGCGCGCGCGCAAGGCCTCGAGCTGCGCCTCGGCCTCGAGCGCCGAGACGCGCTCGGTGAGCCGCGATGCCAGAAGAGCCTGGCGGGCGGCGACGATCGCGCGCTGCGCCTCGATGCGCGCCCGGATCTGCTCGCGTTCGGCATCGAGCGTGCGCACCCGGGCCTCGAGTTCCGCACGGGCGCGCACCCCGAGCGTTGGGACCAGCCGGGCGAGGATCGTGCCCGGCGACACCGGGTCACCGGCAGCCAGGGGCTGGAGAAGCGGCTCGAGTCGAGCGGCGACGGGCGCGGCGATCGTCCGCCGCGCACCGGGCGGCGCCACCACGGTGCCGTAGCGGTGCGAGACCTCCCACAGCACGCCGGCGGTGGCCGTCGCCGTCCGCAGATCGAGCGCGCGCCGCTCCGGCGGCTCGAGGTGCACCCGCCCCGCCGCGTCGACGCGACGCGGGATCACGCGCCGCAGCAGCGCCGCCTCCCGCTCGGCCTCTCCCTCCCCGCAGGCGCTCAGAGCCAGCGCGGCGAGCAGCAGCCACAGCAGCGTCCACCCGCCCCGCCGCGTCCCCCATGTCATCGATCCGCGCCTCACCGCCGCTCGCTCGTCTCCGGCCCACCGACGAGCAGCGATGGCCCCCGGTGCGACGGTCCATGTTCGCAACCCCGCTCCGCCATGCAACCCCGAGGGCGCTCGGCGGCCGCCTCGCGGTGCACCGCGTCGATCTCGACCGCCGCGCGCGGTGCGCGCTTGTCCGAGCAGGCGCGCTCCCTATCATGGTCTGCACCCCCTCGGGCGAAGACACGGCGTCGAGTGAGGTGCGTGAACGTGCGACGCGACATCCCAGCCGCGGCGGAAAGGGCCACACGACCCCACGCGGACGCACGGGGCATGGCGACGCCCCTCCTGCTGGCGCTCGCCCTGGCGCTGTCGTCACTCGCGGGCGGCTGTGCGGGTCACGGTGGCGGTGGTGGCGGCGGGGGCGCCCCCACGCCTCGGTCGGGACCGGGCGCAGCGACGAGCCCGCATAGCGCGACCGGTTCTCGGTCGGGGGGCGTGCCGATCGACACGGTCTTCATCATCTTCAAGGAGAACCACACCTACGACAACTACTTCGCCACCTATCCCGGCGGTGACGGCGCCAGGCGCGCCACGCGCTCGAATGGACGCTCCATCGATCTCGAGCCCCCGCTGACCGACCTGTGGTACCCGGGCAACAACCACTGGGACAGCGCGCACATCGACTACAACGGAGGCCGCATGGACGGGTTCGATCGGGGCGAGCACGTCCCGATCATTCCGCTGGTGTCCAACGGCCCCTTCGTGACGTACGCCCCGGCGAATGGCCAGCCGGGCGGTCCCGCGGAGTACTACTGGCGCCTCGCCCGGGCGGGTGTGTTGTGCGACCACTATTTCACCGCGGTCATGGGACCGAGTTTCCCGAACCACCTGTTCGCCGTCGCCGCCTCCTCCGGCGGGGCGATCTCGAATCCCAACCTCGTGACCAACCGCGTGAAGGTACTCGACGCGCAGGGACACGTCGTATCGCACCGCGCCACGTTCTCGCGCCAGGAGATCGCCACGACGCTTCCCAACGAACTCGAGCAGGCGGGCCTCACCTGGCGCTACTTCAGCGAGTCGGCCCGCACCCCCCTTGCCTACACCCTCGACTGGCTCGAGGACCAGGGCCTCGGCGTGGACGCGATCGACGCGTTCCACCACGCGCGCGACTTCGCAACCAGCTACATCACGACCCTGCCGGACTTCGACCGCAACTTCGCGGCGCAGCTTGCGGCCGGCAACATCGGAAACGTCAACTGGATCCGGCCGGGAGCGGTGCACAGCGAGCACCCCGGCATCAGCGGGGTACGCGCCGGAACGGAGTGGACGCGCAAGCTGATCAACCAGATCGGGCAGAGTTCGTACTGGAGCCACTGCGCGATCTTCGTGACCTTCGACGACTACGGGGGGTTCTACGACCACGTGCCGCCGCCGCAGCTCGACGCCTTCGGGCTGGGCTTCCGCGTGCCGTGTCTCGTGATCTCGCCGTATGCCCGGCGCGGATTCGTCGACCACCAGGTGTACGAGGTGAGTTCCATCCTGCGCTTCTGCGAGCAGCTCTTCGGCCTTCCGGCCATGACCGCACGGGACGCACAGGCCGACGGCTTCACGCACGCCTTCGATTTCCACCAGCCTCCCCGCCCCTTCTCCGACTTCCACTTCTGAGGGCCCGCACGCGCACCGCGCCACCGTGGCCGCGGTGGGACACACCGCGGAGCGCAGGCGGCGAGCAACGTGCGGCAGCCCGCGGCGCGAAGCGGTCGCGGGCCTCCTGTGCACCGCACGGGCCCCATGTACGCGCCGAGACCGCGAGGGAGCCGGCGCCGAGGCGATCGAGCGTCACCGTCGCCCGCCCTCCTGTCGGGCAGCCCCCGCCGCGGGCTGGGGCCGGGGCGTTGCGTCCCCCTTCGCGCTCGCCGCAGCCCCCGGCGCGGCGGCGTCGCGCGCGGCCGTCTTCTCGCGCGGCAGGCGGTAGAATCCCGCGGCGGCGCGCAGCGCGGTCCACGCGTCGTAGGCGGCGATCTGCTCGTCGACCTCCTGCAGCCGCAATTCCACCCAGCTCGTGCGCGCCTGGTAGGCGAGCACGGCGTCGGTGAGGCCGCGCTCGAGCCCCGCGCGGTAGGCGTCCACGAGGCGTTGCTGGCTTCCGATCGCCTCGCGCAGGATCCCGAGCCGCGCCTGCGCGCCGCGCAGTGCCGCGAGCGCGGTGCGGACCTGGCGGCGCGCCTCGTTGCGCCGCGCCGCGTATCGTTCGACGAGTTGCTGGCGTACCGCCTGCACCGCGCGGCGATCGGCCTGGCCGCGGTCGAGGACCGGCAACCCGAGCTGCACCACCGGACCGACCGTCCACACGCCGTCGGTGTCGCGCCCCGCACTCACCCCGAGTTCGATCGCCGGAAACGCCCGCAGCACGGCGGCGTCCCAGGCGGCGTCCTGGGCCTCGATCGCGCGGCGGATCGCACGCAGGTCGAAGCGTCGCTGCCCAAGCCCCGCGAGAAGACGCCCCGCGCTGACGCGGGAGGGGTCCGGAAGCGGCGGCAGCGCACCGCGCACCGCCTGCACGGCGGTGAGGTCCATGCCGAGCAGCGCCGCAAGCTCTGCCTCCTCGACGTGCAGGCGTCGCTCGATGCCGGCGCGGCGGGCGCGTGCGCGGTCGTGGGCGGCAGTCACCGCGAGGAGGCGGGCCGCGGTGACCGCCCGCTGTCGCGACGCTTCCCGCAGCCGGTCGAGCACGGCTCGCAACCCGTCCACGTGCTGCTGCGCGATCGCTCGCGCGCGGCGCAGCAGCAGCACACGACACGCCGAGCGCTGCGCGCGCAACGCGACCTGCCACTCCTGCCATGCCACGTCCAGCAGGACGCTGCGAAGCTTGCCCCGGGCGGCGCGCCGGCGTGCGCTCCGACGCACGAGCGCATCGAGCGATCCCCGCAGGCTCACGCCATGGCCGAGCACGGTGTCGCGTCGCCCGCCGGCGAGCGGGACGTCGACGCCGAGCGCGAGCGTGGGGTTGGGCAGCACGCCGGCGGCGAGCACCTGCGCCTCGGCCACACCGCGCGCCGCGCGCCGTTCGCGCAGTTCGGGGTTGTGCGCGACCGCGAGGAGAGCGACCTCGTCGGGCGAGAGCCCGTCGCGGAAATCGAGCGTGAGGCCCGCGAGTCGTGCCGGCACGAGGCGGGAAGCCGCCTCGACGAGCGGACGATCCGTTCCCGAAACCCCGAGCGGCTCCGGCCGGCGGCGGGCCGGCGATCGGCAACCGCCGCACAGCGACACGATGAGCGCCGCGCAGAGGCAAGCCGAGCGCGGAGGCCGCAGCCCCCGGCGTCGGGCGCGCGGCCCCGCACGAGCGACAGGGTGCAGCCCCCTCTCCATCCCGGCCCTCCGTCCGGATCGCTCCACGCCGCCCCCCCCGCGGCGGCTGCGAAGTCCGTCCTGGCGCTCGTCGTCGGCACGCGCACCGCGACCGCGGTCGCCTGCCGGGCCGATCGCGCCCGTTCGCTCGCGCTTGTCGCCGCGTCCGACAGGCCACCTCGCGAAACGGCACGATTCTACCGGTCTTCGCGCGCCGGCAGCAGGTTGTGCCGCAGCCCGCGGGTGCTGCGAAGCGCACATCGCGGTCGCGGCGACGTGCGCGAACTTCGCGTGTCGGCGGCATGGATGCGCGGCGAGCGACACCGGCTGCGCCCACACGGGCCGGTCTCCGGAAAGCCCGTGTGGCAACGTCGCGGCGCCCGCTCGGGCGCCGCGATGCCCACCACGAGCGAGCACGGCGAGTTCCGGGCCACCCCGAGATCGGGGGACCGCACGTCCCTGGCGGATTCGCCCGCCGGGGCTTCGGGCAACGTCTCGAGCCTTGTTCGTCGCTCCTCGAGCTTGCGACAAGTCGAGACGGTTGTGTCGTCCGGGATTGGTAGGCTTTCCGGCTCGATCGACCATGCAATGGCCGCGCCTTGCTCTGGCCGAACCGCGCGCGGCGCGAGCGACCGGACGCCGACTGTCGACCTCTGCGTCCACCGCTCCGTCGGGCCCGGCCGACCGCGGCATGGAGGCGGAGTTCGCCATGCGACACGACCCTGCCCGCGCTCTCGCTGCGCTGTGCACGCTGCTGCTCGCCGCGGCGCTTCTGGCCGGTTCTGCCCTCGCGGCCGATCCCATGGCGCCCGTGCTCGACAGGCCTCCGTACGCCAGCTCACCGGCCGTGCTCGATCCGGGGCATCTGCAGCTCGAGCTGGGCGCGCAGACGCAGTGGGCGCGCGATGGCGCGCCGCGCATGGCGGGGCTGCTCGGCCGCATCCAGCTCGGGCTCGCGCCGCAGCTCGAGATCGAGGCGGGCGGGTTCCCGTGGCTGTGGCTCGACCCGGAAGACGACGACACCGCGAGTGGACCGGGCGACGGCTACTTCAACCTCCGCGTGCAGCTGTGCGGCGACGACGCCGGTCGGTGCGTGTCGGGACTCGAACTCGCCACCTCGCTGCCCCTCGCACTGCAGCGCCCCGAACTGGGCACCGGCCACTTCGAACCCGGCCTCGCGCTGCTGCTCGAGCTGCGCCCGCACCCGGACATCACGATCGACCTCAATGCGGGCGTCGGCTGGGCGGCGGAATCGGGACCCGGCCGGCGCTACCGGGCACAGGAGTTCGCCATCGCGTCGCTCACGGTCAGCCGCGGCCGGCTGGCGCCGTTCGTCGAGTTCGTCTGGAACGCGACCCACGGGGATCCGGCGAGCGATCTCGTGCTGCTCGACGCCGGGCTGGCCTGCTCGCTCCGACCGGGGTTGCAGCTCGACGTCTCCGCCCTCGTCGGCCTCAGCGACGGCGCGCCAGCGTTCGGGCTGACGATCGGCCTCGTCTGGGGCCCGCGTCGCGTGTGGTAGCGTCGACGTCCCTGCGAGCCGGCCGTCCCCGCCCGTCGGCCGACGCCCGCTGGCTGCGAGACCGACGCCGCAGAGGCGATGGACCCGGGCGATCCCGACACACCCGAGCAGCGCCCAGCCGACCCGCCGTCGCCGGCTGACCGGGCGTTGTCGCAGGCCCCCCTGCCGCCCTCTCCCGGCCCGTATCCGCCACGCCGGGGGCGGAAATGCTCGGGGCTTGCCCGACGCTCGTGGACAGGGTAGTCTCGGGAAGCCTTACCGAGCGATAAACCCACACCGCATGCCTTCGTCCTTCGACGTACCTGCCGCGAGAACAACCGGAGATTCCACACGATGACCTGTCGATCGATCTGCTCGCCCCGCGCCGGTGCGCGTCGGCTCGGCGCGGGCCTCGTGTTGGCGCTGTTGTGCGGCTGCGGAGGCGGGGGC
>RFJN01000156.1 GCA_003694875.1 Planctomycetota bacterium
AGCAGCGCGGCCACAAGGTCGTGCCGTCCTCGCCCGTGGTGCCAAAGGGGGATCCGACCCTGCTGTTCACCAACGCGGGCATGAACCAGTTCAAGGACGTGTTCCTCGGCCGGGAGCGGCGCGACTACAGCCGCGCGGTTTCGGCGCAGAAGTGCATCCGCGCCGGCGGCAAGCACAACGACCTCGAGCAGGTGGGGCACACCGCGCGGCACCAGACGTTCTTCGAGATGCTGGGCAACTTCAGCTTCGGCGACTACTTCAAGCGCGAGGCGATCTCGTACGCCTGGGATTTCCTGACGAACGAGATCGGGCTGCCGCGCGAGCGGCTGTGGATCTCGATCTACGAGACCGACGACGAGGCGGGCGAGATCTGGCGGGAGGTGACGGGCTTCGACGAGCAGCGGATCGTGCGTCTCGGCGAGAAGGACAACTTCTGGCAGATGGGCGACACCGGTCCGTGCGGTCCGTGCACCGAGATCCACTACGACCGGGGCGAGCAGCTGCGCTGCAGCGAGCACTGCGGGGTGGGGCGGTGCGACTGCGGACGCTTTCTCGAGGTCTGGAACCTCGTGTTCATGCAGTACGACCGGCAGCCGGACGGGGTGCTCGAGCCGCTGCCGCGCCCGAGCGTCGACACGGGCATGGGCCTCGAGCGGCTCGCCTCGATCGTGCAGGGGGTGCCGACGAATTTCGACATCGATCTGATCCGGCCGCTGCTCGACGCGATCGCCGAGCGCTCGGGCGTGCCGTACGAGCCGGCGGGGGTGGGTGAGCCCGGCTGGGAGCGCGGCGTGCCGCACCGGGTGATCGCCGACCACCTGCGCACGCTCGCGTTCGCGATCGCCGACGGGGCGCTGCCGTCCAACGAGGGGGCGGGCTACGTGCTGCGCCGGATCCTGCGGCGTGCGGCGCGCTACGGCCGCAAGCTCAAGATCGAGCAGGCGTTCATGCACGAGCTCGTCCCGGTGCTCGTCGACACCATGGCCGACGCCTACCCCGAGCTGCGCGAGCGGCAGGAGACGATCGCACGGATCGTGCGGATCGAGGAGGAGAGCTTCAACAAGACGATCGACCGGGGGCTCGAGCACTTCGAGCGCGTGGCGCACGCGCTGATCGAGCACCAGCATGCGCGGGTGTTCCCGGGTGATGTGGCGTTCAAGCTCTACGACACCTACGGCTTCCCGCCCGATCTGACGCGCATGCTCGCGCGGGAGAAGCAGCTCGACTTCGACGAGGAGGGCTTCTACGCCGAGCTGCGGGCGCAGCAGGAACGTTCGCGCGCGGCGGGCACCATGCGCAACGCCGAGCAGGTGGGCGGGGCGATCGACGTGGACGAGGTGGGGCAGACGGTGTTCGTGGGCTACGAGACGCTCGAGGCCGAGGCGCAGCTGCGCGCGTTCGATCCCGAACGCGGCGAGCTGATCCTCGACCGCACGCCGTTCTACGCCGAGTCGGGCGGACAGGTGGGCGACCGCGGGGTGATCGAGGCGCGCGACGGCAGCTTCCGGTTCGTGGTCGAGGACACCCAGAAGGCGGGGGCGGTGATCGTGCACCGGGGCCGTCTCGTCGCGGGCGAGCCGGCGGCGGTGGTGCGTGGCGCGGCGGTGCGCGCACGGGTCGACCCCGCCCACCGGTTGCCCACGCGCCGGCACCACACCGCGACGCACCTGCTGCACTGGGCGCTCGGCGAGGTGCTCGGCGCGCACGCGCGGCAGGCCGGCTCGGTGGTGGAGCCGGCGCGGCTGCGCTTCGACTTCACGCACTTCGAGGCGGTCTCGCCCGCGCAGCTGCGCGAGATCGAGACGCTGGTCAACGAGCGGATTCTCGCCGACACGCCGGTGCGGATCGGCGAGATGGCGCTCGAGGAGGCGAAGGCGCAGGGGGTGACGGCGCTGTTCGGCGAGAAGTACGGCGAGCGGGTGCGGGTGGTCGATGTGGGCGGCTACTCGCGCGAGCTGTGCGGCGGCACGCACGTCGAGCGCACCGGCGAGATCGGGCTGTTCAAGATCGTGCAGGAGACCGCGGTGCAGGCGGGGGTGCGGCGGATCGTGGCGGTCTGTGGTCTCGAGGCGCTGCGCTGGGCGCACGAGGTGGAGGACACGCTCGGAGCGCTCTCGCGCGCGCTCAAGGCGCCGCGCGCGCGGCTGCTCGAGCGGGTCGCGTCGCTGCAGGCGACGCTGCAGTCGACACGCGCCGAACTCCGCAAGGCGCGCGCGGGGGCGGCGCGCGAGACGGCCGCGCGCGAGCAGCGGCGGGTGGGGCCGGTGCGGCTCGAGGTGGTGCGGCTCGAGGGGGCGGGCCCGGCCGAGCTGCGGCCGCTCGGGGCGGCGGCCTCGCGCGACGACGGCGAGCCGCTCGTGGCGCTGTTCGTGGGGCTGCCGGCGGCGGGCGGCGAGGCCTCCGGGGGCGAGGACGGCAAGAAGAAGAAAAAGAAGGGGCCGCGGCTCACGTTGCTGCTCGCCTGCAACCCCGCCGCGCGCGAGCGCGGGCTGTCGGCGGTCGAGCTGCTGCGAGCGGTGACCGAGGCGACCGGGGGCGGCGGGGGCGGCAAGCCCGACTTCGCGCAGGCCGGCGGCGGCGACCCGAAGCGGCTCGAGGCGGGCATCGCCGCGCTCGAGAAGGCGCTCGAGGCGGGGGTGGGCGTCGGCTGAGCCGCGCGCGCGTGCGGGCGTCGGCGAGGCGCGGACGCAGCGAAGGATCGGGGCGGTCCGGGGTGCAAGATGCGCTTCGGGCCGCTCGTCTATTCTGCTAGGATACGGGCCGGCCGGAACCGATCGTGCGAGGCAGGAACGCCATGGGCAAGGGAGTTCGCGGGGTGGAACGACGAGGTGTGCTGCGGCAGCGGGGCTCCATGCTGGTGGTGGCGCTCGGGGTGCTCGCGCTGCTGTCGCTGCTCGCGGTCACCTTCGTGACGGTGATGAACCTCGAGAAGGTGGCGGCCGCCAACTACGTCGAGCAACTGCGGGCGCAGATGACGGCGGAGGCGGGGA
Source organism: Planctomycetota bacterium (assembly GCA_003694875.1). Lineage (GTDB taxonomy): Bacteria > Planctomycetota > J058 > J103 > J103 > J103. The sequence goes on from RFJN01000156.1 coordinate 2,991, forward strand.
TCGAGCGCATGGTGACCGCGATCAAGCGCGTCGCCACGCAGCCGCTATTCAAGAACGGTCGGCTGCAGCCGTACGTGTTCGGGGTGCTGCCCGGCAATCCCAAGGAGATCGACGTCTCGCTGTCGGTCGACGACATCGATCCCACGCGCATGCCGTACTTCTACGGGACGACGGGGCGCACGCACCCGGGCAGCGGGCCCGTCGACTGGTCGGATCCCGACGCGATCGTGGGGGTGGACGAGTACCGGGTGAAGGTGCTCGACACCTCGGCGCTGCTCGATCTCAACTTCCCCATGGACCTCGAGCAGCGCAGCGGGGGCGCGAGCACACCGGTGCGCGGGCAGGTGCTCGAGCTCATGCTGACCGCTCTCGGCGAGGAGATCGCCGCGCGGCATTCGGTGGCCGATCCGGTGCGCGCTGCGCGCTTCACCGGACCCGGCGGCAGCTACAGCGGCGCGGCGGCGATCCTCGCCTACCGGGCGTCGCTGCCGGGCTACCGCTTCACCTCCAAGTCGCAGCTTCGCGAGATCCTGCCGCAGGACGCCTACGACGTGCTGCGCAACTACGTGACGGTGCACAGCTGGATCGACGATCACGCCGTGACCGCAACGCCCACGCAGGGACACCACAACGTGCGGGTGCAGCCGCGGGCGCAGATCAACATCAACCTCGCGCCGCGCGAGGTGCTCGTCGCCATGCTGGCGCCGCTCGCGGGCCGTCGCTACGCGTACATGGTCGATCGCGACACCCCGCAGCTGATCGAGGCCGACAACCAGCAGGGCTACGACCGGCCGAGCGGGTTCGACCTGAAGGAGGACACGCGTTTCGCGGTGCGCGAGGGCTGGGTGTATATCGGCCCGATCGGCCGGCAGCGCGCCGAGGGGATCGCGAACTGGATCATCGCGAACCGTCCGTGGAAGGGCATGGCGGATCTGCACCACCGGCTGTACGTCGAGATGCGGCGTGCGACGGGGGCGCTCGACGGTTTCCTGCCGCGGCCCACGCCGAACGAGGCGCGGGTGTTCACGCCGACCCCGCCGCCGGGGGCCGATCCGGTGGTCTACCGGGCGCGGCACAACCTGACGGGGATCCACACGCGTCCGTGGTTTGCCGGCTGGGTGCGCGAGGCGGGCTACTCGCTGCTCATGGCGGCGCTCAACCCGGCGTTCACGAGCAACTCGCTCAATCCCAACACCGCCGCGCGGCTGCCGATCGACAAGGGGAGTCTGCTCTACCCCGCCGATCTGAACTCCGCCAACCCCGAGGGGGTGCTCTATCCGCGCCAGACCTTCGATGCGTGCTTCGATTCGCGCGGGGTGTACGAGATCACCTCGCTCGGGCAGATCGTGGGCCCGAGCGGGGAGCTGCTCGCGCAGCAGCGGATCCGCACGGTGGTGCGGCTGTTCGACATGACGGTGCACCGCAGCCAGGCCGAGTTCGAGAGCAACGCCTTGACGTATGCGTTTCCCGAGCGCGCCGACATCGTGACCTGGCCCGAGACGCGCAGCTTCTTCGCCGGCACGAACCCGCAGGATGACCTGCCGCCGGTGGCGGCGAACCGTTCGTTCGGGTGGGTGGAGGTGGCGCCGCGGGTGCGCTACGACGCGGGACAGCCGGTGAGTGTGCAGGGAAGCCTCGCCTCGGCGAACCTCGGCTCGCCGCTGCTCGGGCTGTTCTTCGAGCGTCCCATGCCGGGGCTCAATCCGGGCACGTACCTGCATGCGGATTTCGCCGCGGGCCAGGACGTGCTGACCCCGCCGCAGCCGGCCGCGCTCAGCGGGCGCGATCCGCGGATCTTCGCGCGGGCGCGCGGCACCGCGGCCGACTTCGCGCTCGGCAACCCGCGCGTGCAGCCCAACGTCCCGGTCGGCGGCAGCTGGTTCGTGATGTCCTCGTACCAGAGCCACCAGAACCCGGGCACGGGCACGCTGTTCAACGACGGCTTCTATGCGACCTACCGCCAGTATCGCGACCGCACGCTGTGGTACCGGGCGGGGGCGCCCGAGGACGTGGACAACGAGCAGGGAGCGCTCGATCCGGGCGCCGGCCAGGCGCCGCAGGAGCAGACCGACGTCAACCTGTTCTACCGCAAGGGCGGGATCGAGTTCTGGTACAAGCCCGACTTCGACTGGTCGTACGGGCCGCCCGGGGCGGAGAAGCCCACGCCGCTGGTGTGCGGCTACGTCTTCGGTTCGCGGGTCTGGTACAACCACGGCAACCCGGGCGCGAACCCGCCGGCGCCGATCAACCCGCCCACACCCTCGGACGGCACGCAGATCTACCTCATGCGCAACTCCGAGGGCCAGCTTCGGGCGACGCGCCTGTACTTCCGCGTGGTGGGCGATCCGCAGCAGCCGAGCGGGGAGGTGCCCGAGCGGTTCATGGATCCGATCCCGGGCGATCC
>RFJN01000157.1 GCA_003694875.1 Planctomycetota bacterium
CCCCCCGCCGCTCGGCTCCCGCGGCCGATCGTAGCCGCCGCTGCGCTGCGTCACAACCTCGGCCGGCGACGGGGCGTGCGCCCGCTCGGGCCCGCATCCCGGTTGACAGCGCCGCGGCACTTTCTATACTTCCGCACAGCGCTGGTGGATCGTCTAACGGCAGGACAACGGACTCTGGATCCGTGAATCTAGGTTCGAATCCTAGTCCACCAGCCACCGAACACCGGGCCGGGCAGCGTCTCGCGGCGCTGCCCGGCCGCTTTTCGTCGGCGCGGGGGGGCGGAGGACGCCATGCGGCTCGAGGTGCTGCTGTTCGCCGAGGCGCGCGAGCGGGCGGGCACAGACCGCCTCGCGATCGAGCTGCCCGACGAGCCCGCGCCCACCGCGGGCGCGGTACTCGAGACCCTCGCCCGACAGCCCGAACTCGCCGAACTCGTGCCGCGCTGCCGCCTCGCGGTCGCCCACCGGCTCGCGGCCGGCAGCGATCCCGTGCAACCCGGCGATGAACTCGCCCTGATCCCGCCGGTCGGAGGCGGCTGATGGACGACGGCCCCTCGGAGCGCTGCTGGGTGCACATAGGCCCCGAGCCGATCGACGCCGCCGGGCTGCTCGCGCGCGTGGCCGACCGGGACGCGGGGGCGCAGGTCCTGTTCACCGGCACGGTGCGCGCCCGCACCGGGGGGCGGGCGGTGCGTCACCTCGAGTACGAGGCGTACGTGCCCATGGCGCAGGCGCAGTGTCGCGAGATCGCCGAGGCGAGCTGCGCACGCCACGGCGCGTGCCGCATGGCGATCGCGCACCGCACCGGACGGCTCGCGATCGGCGAGATCGCGGTCGCGATCGCGGTGAGCGCACCGCACCGCGCCGAGGCCTACGCCGCCTCGCGCGAGGCGATCGAGGCGCTCAAGCACGAGGTGGCGATCTGGAAGCGCGAGGTGTTCACCGACGGCAGCCGCTGGGTGTACGGCTGCGGAAGCTGAGCGCCGCCCGGCCTACTTCCGCTCGTCGTGGCGCTTGCGCGCGAGCAGCGCGCGACCGCTCGGCAGGATCGTCCGCTCGGTGCGGTCCGGCCCCCGCGCGATGGCGCGCACCGTCCACGGTGGGTGCTCGGGCACGTCGTACGCGAAGCGTCGGGCGGCCCCGAGCCCCTCGCACCAGCCGGCGAGCCGCTCGCGCGCCTGCGGCCAGTCGAGGCCGCGATCGAGTGCGAGGCGATCGAGCTCGGCGCGCACCCGCGCGAGCTCCTCGCGCCGGGCGCGCTTTTCCGCGAGCGGCACGAGGTGGATCGTCTCGGGTTGGCCGTCGCGGATCCGCACCGCCTCGATCGTCCACGGCCGATCGGGCCGCGTCTCGTAGCGCAGCCGCGGGGCGGCGAGACCGGCGGTGAACCGCTCGATCCCGCGGCGCACCGCCTCCCAGTCCGCCCCGGTTCCGATCAGCGCGTCCGCCTCGCGCACGACCTCGCGACGCTCGCGCAGATCCGCCTGCGCCTGTGCCACGACGCCGGCGAAGTCGATCCGCGGCAGCACGCTTCCGCCTGCGGCGCCGATCCCGTTCGAGCCCGGCGAATCGCCCCCGCGCACCGGCGGCGGTGTGCCCCCGCGCTCCGGCAGGCGCTCGCCTGTGCCCCACCACGCGAACATACCGAGCCCGGCGAACAGCAGGCCGATCCCCACCGCCACCGTCCGCTGTCGACGCCGGCTGTCCGGCAGGCGGCCCGTGGCGGCGCCCGGTGCGTCGACCGGTTCGCCCCGCCACCAGCGCCACAGCGCCTCGGGGCTCGCGTTGCGCCAGCGCGGATCGGCGCGCAGGCGCACGAGCGCGTGCAGCCGCTCGAGCAGCTCGCCCGCCGAGCGCGGTCGCAGCTCGCGGCTCGTGAAGCAGCCCACGAACGGCAGATCGTCGTGGGGAAGCAGCCCCGGCACAGCGTCGGAGGGGCGGCTCGCGCCCTCGGGCCAGCGGCCGGTGAGCAGCTCGAACCAGATGGCGCCGAGCGCGTAGACGTCCGCCGAGAAGTCGCCGGGCTCCCCGCGCAGCCGTTCCGGGGCGACGTAGATGGGGCTTCCGCGCGAGCCCGCCTCCTCGGTCACGAGTTCTCCGGAGAGCACGAGCGGGCCCGGCCGCTGTTCGAGCCGTCGCGCGCAGCCGAAGTCGGTGATCCGGGGGCTGTCGTCCGGGCCGAGCAGGATGTTCTCCGGCTTGAGGTCGAGGTGCGCGATTCCCTGCTCGTGGGCGTAGGCGAGGATCTCGCAGATCTGCACGAGCAACCGGTAGGCGGGCCGCGGATCGCCCCGCTCGCCCCACGGCCCCGCGCGCAACCGTTGCCGCAGCGAGCCGCCCGGCACGTAGGCGAGCACGCTCAGCGGCGGGTCGTGATCGAGCCGGTCCTCGAGGTGCGGCACGATCCCGCGGTGCCGCAGCGCGCGGTGCGCCTCGGCCGCCCGGCGAAGCGCCTGTGCCCCCGCCTCGCCCGTGGCGATCTTGATCGCGACGGGCTCGCCCGCGGGCGGTCGCCGTGCGAGCCACACCTCCGCGTCGCCGCCGCGGCCGAGCCGCCGCTCGAGCACGTACCCCGCGAGCGGTTCGCCCGCCTTCCAGCGTCCCGTTTCCACTGCCGGTGCGTCCACGCGTTCGCCCTCTCGCGAGGCGGCACCCGCCGCCCCCCGCGATGCCCTACGCGTTCATCGTTCGTCGCGCCGCCGCAGCACCGTATACCGGTGGCCCGAGAACAGGCGCGCGAGCGGGGTGGCGCGCACGAGTTCGAAGCCGGCCTCGTCCGCCGCGCGCTCGACCTCCTCGAGCCGCAGCGTCGACTTCAGCCGCTTGCCGGTGAGCTTGTGGCGCCAGGCGCGCAGCCGCGCCTTGAGCGAGCGCTCGTCGAAGAAGGTGAACACCACCCAGCGGTCGCTCACCCGGCACAGTTCGCGGATGTGGGCGAGCCGGTCCTCGCGCTCTCGCAGGTGGTGCGAGAGCCGCACCGACAGCACGAGTTCGAAGGCGCGGTCGCGGAACGGGATCGCGAGCGCGGTGGCGCGCACGTAGCCGAGCGCGGGATCGTCGCGCTCCGCTGCGCGCGCGTTCTCGAGCATGCCCGTGCCCCAGTCGCTCTCGACCACGCGGTCGGCCACCTCGCGCAGAAGCGGGTACAGCCGCCCGCAGCCGCAGGGCAGATCGAGCACCGGCGCCGTGGCGCGCGCGGGCAGCAGCTCGTGCAGGATCGAGCGCAAGAGCCGCTGCTCGTTCCAGTTGTTGAGCCGCTCGTGCAGGTGCTTCTCGAACTTGTGTGCGTACTCGTCCGCCCCCTCGCGCGAGTTGTAGCGCGCGTACTTGCGCGGATCCATGGGGGGGCGGGTGGGAAGGGGGGATGGGGTGCTCATGTCGTCTCCCTCCGGCTTCGCGCCCGGCGGCGGCGCACGGCGTGGCGCACGCTGCGCTTGAGGCGGTGCACCCCGCGCGAGAGCGGGGTGCGGTTGCGCAACACCAGCACGTGCCGCATCACGCGCTGCTCGAGGCGCTCGCGCTCGGGCTCGTCCTCTTGCATGCCGTAGCCCGCGAGCAGCGCCTCGAGCGCGAGCGGCCAGTCGCGCTCGGGCAGGCTGCTGCACAACTGCGCGAGATCGCGCGCCTGCGCCCAGCGGCGTGCGAGGCCGAACCGCAGCGTGCGTGCGTACGGCAGATCGAGAAGCAGCACGCGGTCCTGGTCGTCGTCGGTGGCGGGTTCGCGCTCGAGCAGCACGTTCTTGGCGTTCGGGGTGAGCAGGTAGAACCGCTCGTCGTGGCACCGGCGCAGCAGGGCGCCGACGCGCGTTGCGATCGCGGCGAGCCGCTGCCGGCTGCGTTCGTCGTCCGGCACCCGCTTGCGCCATTGCCGCAGCGGTTCGTGGCCCGGCACGTGGCGCGTCACGACCGCGCACGAGCGCAGCCGGCCGGTGCGCGTGCGCGCGAGCCCGAAGCCCACCGGCTCCACCGCCGGGAGCCCGAGCGCGCGCAGCCGCTCGAGCGCGCGGTACTCGCGCTCCGCCTTGGGCAGCACCGCACTCGCGCGCCAGCCGGTGAGCCAGCCGTAGCGATAGACCTTGACGACGAGGACCGGCTCGCCCGCCTGCGGCTCGGTGCGCACGATGCGTGTGCGCCGCTCGGCCTTGAGCACCTCGCCCGGCAGCGCGAGGAGGTCACGGTAGTGTCGCACGCCGGCAGGCCAGCGCTCCGGGTCGGCGGGCACGAGCCGGCAGCGGTCGTTCGAGCGCGGCACGAACGCGGCCGGCAGTTCGGCGTGGCGGCAAGCGGTGGTGGTGACGGACGGCACGACGGC
>RFJN01000158.1 GCA_003694875.1 Planctomycetota bacterium
ACTTTTCCTCGAAAAGGGATACGGCTTCATCGACCGCGGTCCAAGCCACGCGAAGGACCTGTTCTTCCACAAAAGAGCGATCAAGGGCACACCCTTCGAAGCATTGAAGCAGGGCATGAAGGTGCAGTATCGGGTTGGGCGCGGCCCGAAGGGGCCGCGCGCAACCGAGGTCCGTCCCGCTAGCGAAGAGTCCACTCCTCTCCCCCCGAAAGAAAGCGGGACGCCGAGGGCAACTTCTACGTTGCCCCGAAGCACCTTCCAGTTGATCTCGGCCACCGAGGTGGCCGACCGCCACCCCGGCCTGCAGCTCGACAAGTATTTCCGCGCCGCGAAATACGACCAGGAGGAGCAGCACGCCGCCCTTGACGCCGTCGTAAACAGCGGACAGGCACTACGACGCCCCTTCGAGACCGAGTGGCTGCCGCGGCAGCGCTGGATGCTCGAGGCGATCGGAGCGCTCACCTTCGAGGCAACAACGGCGAGCCGTCTCACCCTCCACCTCGCCCGCGCCAACGCGCTCGAGAACGCGGGGCTGTGCCTGCACCCGATCTACGGCTTCCCGTACCTGCCGGGCTCGGGACTCAAGGGGCTCGCGAGCGCGTACGCCGAGACGATCTGGCTCCCGGAGCAGAAAGACGCCACCGAGGCGCGCAGACAGATCGCCGACGTCTTCGGCTGGGCGCCGAACGCCGAGGGCGCCCGCAAGAGCCGCGTCACCAAGGACGAGCCCGCCCACGCAGGCACCGTCGTGTTCCACGACGCGTGGCCCACCTCGTGGCCCGTGCTGCAGGTCGACATCACCAACAACCACCACCCCGACTACTACATGTACAGCGGCAGCGGCGACGGCCCGCCGCCGGCGGACTGGGACAGCCCCAACCCGGTGTATCTCCTCACCGTCGCACCGGGGACGAACTTCCTCTTCGCGCTCTCGAAGAGCAGCCCGGGCGTACCGGACGAGTTGATCGGGCTCGCGCGCTCGTGGCTCGAGAACGCCCTCGTCGAACTCGGCGCAGGCGCCAGGACGGCAGCGGGCTACGGCTACTTCCTCCCGCCGGCCGCGCCCGACGAAGACGGCGACGGCTCGCGCCCTGCCGCCAACGCCAACCGCCCTACCCTGGATCGCCTCGACGGCGAGACCTGGAAAGCGTCACTACCGCCGGACAACGGCGGGGAACCACCTCCTCCCTGGCCCACCATGCCCGCGGCCGGCAGCAGGATCACGGTGACGCTGCTCGAGGAGAAGACCAGAAAAGGCGGCTGGAAGGCGGAGTACGCCGGTCGCAAGGGGGCGGTCATCGCCTCCGGCCCAGCCCCCGCCGACTGGACCGCGGGCGCGCAGATCGAGGTGACGTTGCTCAGCGATCAGCCGCAGTTCGCCTTTCCGCCGCGCGAGGAGCGCCAAGGCGGCAAGAAGCGCCACAAGCGCCGACCACGTCACTGAACCAGCACCACGAGGAAGCGACTCCCATGTCCCGGACACTCATGCTCACCACCGTTGGCACGAGCCTGCTCACCAACGTCTGCGCCTCGGGCGAGGAGCGCGCGGCGATCTATGGGCTCGCGAATCTCCCCGTCTCGGCGCTGAGCGGCGAGCAGCAGGCCCTTCTGGAAGCGCTGGTGTCTCGCGCCAACGAAAGACTCGAGCAAGGTCCCGAGGCTGCACGCAAGGCGAGCGCCGAGCTCAACGCCATGCTCGGCTGGGCTGACAATCGCGAGAGTCGGCTCGGCGATGTCCACCACGTGCTCGTCGCCACCGACACCGCAGCGGGCGCACTCGCCGCCGACCTGCTCACCGACTATCTGCGCAAGCGCGGAGCGGAACATGTCGAGCGCTGGCAGCCCGCCGGCTTCAACACCGCGAGCCTCGAGGGATTCCGCAACGGAATCCGCGAGCTTCTGCGTCGCTGCGACGAGGTCCTTCCCGCCTACCGCGCGCTCGGCTTCTCGATCGTCTTCAACACCCTCGGTGGCTTCAAGAGCCAGCGCGACGTGCTGAACATCGCCGGCATGTTCTACGCCGACGAGATCCTCTACGTCTTCGAGGCGAGGAACTCTCCGCTCCTGCGCATCCCGCGGCTGCCGATCCGGATCGACGACCGACCGTTCCGGGAACAGCCGGCCGAGATGCTGCTTCTCGCCGCCGGCCGGATCGTCGGCACGCCCGAACACCCCGTGCCCGCGTGGCTGCCGGAATCGCTTCTCGACGAACCCGAGCGCGACGGCCGCCGCATGCTGTCGAGCTGGGGGATCCTCGTCTGGGACCGCGTCAAGGACAGCTGTCTCCCACCCCGCCCCCTGCCGCTGCCGCGACTCGAGTACACCGACCGCTTCGTGCGCGAGTTCGAGGCGCTGCCCGACGGATCGGAGCGACTGCGGGTACGCGCGCACGAGACGCTTGCGGAGGTGTCGCTGCTGCTCGAGGAGTCGGGCGGCAACACCCAGGCGCTCGCGCGGCACGGTGGCTTGCGCTACTCGCGCTACAGCGGCGCCAACGCGCACCTCGGTCACTTCCGGCTGACCAACAGCAAGGGCGCGTACCGGATCTCGTGCGAGCCCGTGCCGGGTGGCCTGCGGCTTCGACGCATCGGGCTTCACGACGACGTCAACGGGAACCCCTGATCGATGCCGCACGCCGAATCCCACACGGCCCCACGTACCGCTCCGGCCGCCGCGGCGGGAGGAGGCCGCTCGGTGCTGCTGTGCAGCCTCGGGGCAAGCTGGGCCGTGGTTCCCGAGATCTACGGCTTCGTCGC
>RFJN01000017.1 GCA_003694875.1 Planctomycetota bacterium
GCGGTGTGCTCGCTCACGCTCCAGGAGAACGCCTCCGGATAGCCCTCGAACCCGCCGCCGGTGCCCGTCTCCACGCCCGCGAAGACCTCCTCGGCCTTGGTGCGCAGCAGCATCTTGGCGATGCGGATGTGGTTGGTCTCGACCGCGGAACGGTAGGCCTGGCTCGCCGAGTACTGCAGCGCGGCGATCGCGCCGGCCACGATCGCAAGCGTGACGAGCAGCTCGATCAGCGTCAGCCCCGCCTGCGCCCCGCGCACCGCCTGCGACCGCCCGCGCTCAGCCATCGTTGCCCTCGAACACCGCCTCGCCCGGGCTGAAGTCCGCAAGCCCCGTCAGCGCGTTGTACTTCACGCTGTAGACCTCGCCGTCCTCGTTCTCGAGGTACACGATGTGGCTGCCCTCGATCGCGAGCGGATCGAAGCGCACCGCGAGCTCTCCACCCTGCTGCAGATCGAGCCCCATGGGCTGGATCGCGCGGAAGCGGATCCCCCGACCGAGCGACTTGCGCAGCCCCGGATACAGCCCCCACGGCCCCGGCCCGCCGGTGCCGGTGGGGTCCTGCTCCGCAAGCTCCTTGGGCGGCGGACCGAACAGCTGGTAGGTGCCCGCCTCGAGGTCGTAGCGGATCGCATACACCCGCCCGCGGCTCGCGGCGTTGCCGCGCGCGAGTTCGATCATGCTGCCGATCGCGCGCGCGTCCGCAGCGAGCGCCTTGCCCGGCAGCAGCCCGTCGAGACGCGTGCCCACCACCACGACCATGAGCGCGAGGATCGCCATGACCATGGCGAGTTCGAGCAGCGTGAAGCCGGCGGCCGCACTCCGGGTCCTGCTCGCCATGCTCGTGCCACTCCCCGCCCGGCCCGGCCGCCCGCCGGGCCGTCACGACGCCAACGCGCTACTGCGCGTCCTCGCGGTTGAAGATGTCGGCGGCATCGCCCTCGCCGCCCGGCGCCCCGTCGGCACCGTAGCTGCCGAGAAGAAACGGCGGATCGCCCGCCCCGTCGTAGACGTAGACGTACGGCCGCTTCCACGGATCCCGCAGCGCCTTCATGCCGCCGGTGATGTAGGGCCCGTTCCAGTCCTCGGCCGACGACTGCACGAGTTCCTCGAGCGACTCCGGCATGACGCCGGTGTCGTTGTACATGATCATGATCGCGTCCGAGATCGCCTTGATGTCGGCCTTGACCTTCTCGCGCCGCGCCTTCGCGCCCGACTTGAGCACGTTGACCGCCACGATCGTGCTGAGCAGCCCGATGATCGCGATCACCACCATGAGCTCCACGAGCGAGAAACCGCGCTGCTCTGCTCGGTGGCGACGCCACCGCGTGTTCCGGCCCTGCATGGCACACTCCTCCTCGTCCCTGTCGCTTCCGAGCCCGCCGGTCGGCCTCGTGCCGCCCTCGCGTCGGTTCACGAGATGCTCGACATGCTCTGCACCATGGGCAGCAGCACGCTCAACACGATGAAGCCCACCACGAGCGCCATGCTGACGATGATGACAGGCTCGATCAGCGACGTCACCTTCTGGATCGTCTGCTCGATCTCCTCGTCGTACGCCTCGGCCACCCGGCCGAGGATCGCCTCGAGCTGCCCCGACTGCTCGCCCACCGCGATCATGTAGCTCACCACCGGCGGGAAGACGCCCGAGTTGCGCAGCGGCGTCGCTATGTCGGTGCCCTCGAGGATCCGGTCGTGTACCTGGTCGATCGTGCGCGCGAGCAGCGCGTTGTCGACCACCTCGCGCAGGATCCGCAGACACTCGTGCGCCGGGATGCCGCTGCGCAGCAGCGTGGCGAACGTGGTCGCGAAACGCGCCACCGCCTGCTTGCGGAACAGCTCGCCGAAGATCGGCAACCGCAACAGCAGCGTGTCGCGCTTGAGCCGCCCCGCCTCGGTGCGCACCCACGCCTGGTAGAGCGCGAGCGCGAGCAGCGCCACGAGCACGAGCGCCCACCACCAGGTGCCGAGAAAGTCGCTCGTGACCTTGAGCACCGCGGTCGGCAGCGGCAGCTCGAGCCCGCGCTCCTCGACCGTCGCGATCAGCTTGGGCACCACCACCCGCATGAGGAAGGCGACCACCCCCACCCCCACCACCGCGAGCGCGATCGGGTAGACGAGCGCGGCCGACACCTTGCCCTTCATCTTCGACTGCTTCTGCAGGAAGTCGGCGAGCCGGTGCAGGATCGTGTCGAGGTTGCCGGACGCCTCGCCCGCGCGCACCATGGCGACGTACAGCGGCCCGAAGTACTCGGGGTGGCGCGCGAAGGCGTCGGCGGTGCGCGAGCCGCTCGTGATGTCCTCCTTGATCTGGCGCAGCACCCGCTCGAGATCGGGGCTCTCGACCTGCTGCACGAGCGCGTTGACCGCCTCCGCGAGCGGGATCCCCGCCCGCAGCAGCGTGGCGAGCTGGCGGGTGGCGAGCGGCACGTCGGCCGCCCCGCGCACGCGGCGCAGCTTGGGCAGCCGGAGTTGCAGCGAGCCCGCGCCGGCGCCGGCGGCCGCCGCCTTGCGGCCCACCTGCTGCATGCGCGTGACGTGCACCCGCTGCGCGCGCAGCTTGGCGCGCGCCTCGCGCGCGGTGTCGGCGTCGACGGTGCCGCGCGTCACCGCCCCCTTCTCGGTCAACGCCTCGTACTCGAACACCGGCATCGCGCGGATCCGCCTACATCACGTCCATCTGGGTGACGCGCAGCACCTCTTCGACCGTGGTCCGCCCCTCGAGCACCTTGCGGATCCCGTCCATGCGCAGCGTCTTGAGCCCGGACTTCACCGCCGTCTGCTTGATCACCGAGGCGCTGTCGTGCTGGATCACGTGGGCGCGGATCGCGTCACCGATCGGCAGCACCTCGTAGATCGCGGTCCGCCCGGTGTAGCCGGTGTCGTAGCAGCGAGCGCAGCCCTTGCCGCGCCACAGCCGCCCGCCGGCGGCCGCGACCTGCTCGGGATCGATGCCCACCTCGCGCAGATCCTTCTCGTCCGGCACGTAGTCGGTCTTGCAGTCGGGGCAGATCAGGCGCACGAGCCGCTGCGCGATCACGCAGATCACCGAACTCGCCACGAGGTACGGCTCGACCCCGATGTCGACGAGACGCGTGACGGTGGACGCCGAGTCGTTGGTGTGCACGGTGGAGAACACGAGGTGGCCGGTGAGCGCGGCCTGGATCGCGATGCGTGCGGTCTCCTCGTCGCGGATCTCGCCAACCATGATCACGTCCGGGTCCTGGCGCAACAGCGACCGCAGCCCGGCGGCGAAGGTGAGCCCCTTCTTGTTGTTGACCTGGATCTGCGAGATGCCCTCGAGGTGGTACTCGATCGGATCCTCGATCGTGAGGATGTTCTTTTCCGGCGAGTTGATGCGGCTGAGCGCGGCGTACAGCGTCGTCGTCTTGCCCGAGCCGGTGGGGCCGGTCACGAGCACGATCCCGTGGTTGTAGCCGGTGAAGCGCTTGACGAGTTCGAGGTCGTCGGGGGCGAGACCGATCTCCTCGAGCGAGAACACCTTGGTGGTCTTGTCGAGCAGACGCAGCACGATCCGCTCGCCGTAGGCGGTCGGCACGCTCGAGATGCGCAGATCGATCTCGCCGTCGCCCACCCGGATCGAGCAGCGCCCGTCCTGCGGCAGCCGGCGCTCGGCGATGTCCATGCGCCCCATGACCTTGATGCGCGAGTTGACCGCCTCCTGCACCTTCTTGGGGATCGTCTTGACGTCGTACAGCACCCCGTCGATGCGGTAGCGCACCCGCAGCTCGTCCTCGAACGGCTGGAAGTGGATGTCGGAGGCGCGCATCTTGTGCGCCTCGAAGAAGATCGTGTTGACAAGCCGAATGATCGGCGCCTTGTTGGCGATATCGAGCACGTCCTCGGCGCCGTCGATCTCGATCGCCGCCCCGAGGATCTCGTCGTCCTCGAGCCCCTCGAGCATCTCGTCGACCCCGTCGGCGGTGCGCTGGTAGGCGCGCGCGATCAGCTGCGCGATCTCGGAACGCGGCGCGAGCACCGGATCGACCTCGGCCTCGAGCATGATCGCGAGCTCGTCCATGCCGTGCACCTGCAGCGGCTCGCAGGTGGCGACGAGATACGCCCCGTCCACCTTCCCGATCGCGCACAGGTGCGTCGCGCGGGCGAACTGGGCCGGCACCCGCTGCACGAACTCGGGCGGGGTGTAGCAGTGCGCGAGCGAGCGGTGCAGCGGCAGGCCGAGCACCCGGTGCAGCACCGCGAGCAGCCGCTCCTCGGGCACCCCGGCGTGCTCGCGCAGGATCCGGTCGAGCGGCTCGCCGCTCTCGCGCTCCCGACGCAGGCACTCCCGCCAGCTCTGCTCGGTGATCAGCCCTTCCTTCGCCAGTTCCCGAAACAGCCGCTGCTTCACGTCGCCTCCGTTGCCCATGCCCGGGCCCTGCGCAGCGCCGCAGCC
>RFJN01000159.1 GCA_003694875.1 Planctomycetota bacterium
CATGCCCCACGAACGCACATGAGCCGGATCGATCTGCACACCCACACCCGCTGCTCCGACGGCACGCTCTCGCCCGAGGCGCTGCTCGCGCTCGCGGCCGAACGCGGGGTGCGCACCCTCGCGATCACCGACCACGACACGGTCGCCGCCCATCCGCTTGCCGCGCCGCACGCCGCCGCGCACGGGATCGAGCTGATCGCGGGGGTCGAGATCGGCTGCGCCCACAACGGCGGCGAGATCCACCTGCTCGGCTACCTCTTCGACCCCACAGCGCCACGTCTCGCGGCGCTGCTGCAGCGCACGGTACGCGAACGCCGCGAGCGGTTCGAAGCCATGCTCGCCCGGCTCGCCGAACGCGGGCTCGGGGTCGACGCGCGCGCGCTGCTCGCCGAGCCCGACGTCGCGCTCGGCCGCGGCCAGCTCGGACGGCTGCTCGTCGAGCAGGGCCTCGTGCGCTCGATCGGGGAGGTCTTCCGGCGACTGCTCGGCGAGGGGCAGCCGTGCTACGTCCCCAAGCCGCTGCCAAGCAGCGCCGAGGCGATCGCCACCGTGCGGGAGGCCGGCGGGGTCGCGGTGCTCGCGCACCCGGGCCGCTACGCGCGCAAGCCCGACATCGCCGCCCTCGTCGCCGAGGGGCTCGGCGGCATCGAGGTCTACTACCCCAGCCACGAGCCGGACGAGGTGCGCCACTACCTCGAGGCGTGCGCGCGCCACGACCTCGTGCCGACCGGCGGATCGGACTTCCACGGCGATCCGGGCCGCCCCGAACTCGGCAGCCAGCCGGTGCCCACCTCCACCGTCGAGCGGCTGCGCGCCCGCTGCCGGCGTTGAGCACCTCCGGGCTCGCTGCCACAATGGCGAGCGGACCGCGGCGGGGAGTCGCTCCATGGACAGCGCTTCGTTCGGCTTTCGCCTCTTTCGCTGGCGTCGTGCCGTGCTCGTCGCCGCCGTGCTCGCGCTCGGTGTGGCGTTCGGCGCCGGGCCGATCGGACGGCTGCGCGCCCGGCTGCCCGATCCCCTCAACGACAACACCCACATCGAGGTGCTCACCGAGGCGCCCGCCCCGCCGGTCGGCACGCCGCTCGTCACCCTGCGGCCGCGGCTCGAGGTGCTCGGGGTCGTCGAAGCCGAGCTGCCCGACGCGCCCCGGCCGCTGCCGAGCGACCGCGTGCTGCGCGTCTCGATCTACCCCGAGGCGCGCGAGCGGATCCGGGAGGACGCGCGCTTCGTGGTACGCGTCACCACCCCGGATCTGCTCGAGATCTTCTCGACCCACTTCACCCCGGAGCGGCGCCGCGCCCTCGCCGCCCGGATCGAGCGGTGGTACCGGGCGCACGAGACGGCGCTCGCGCGCGCGGGGGCGCGGGTGCGCGCGATCGTGGCCGAGCAGCTCGGCGCCGACGAGCTCGGCATGCGGCTGCGCAACGATCCGCTCGTGCGCAACGCGGTCGGCGCCGCGATCGAACGCGAGGTGATCGAGGCGATCGACTGGCGGCAGGTGGTGACCGACTTCCTGGAGTCACCGGCCGGCGATGCCACCGGCCGGCTGCTCGGCGAGACACGCATCGTGCCCACGCTGTGGGAGGGGCTGCGCGCGGGCTACGCGGCGCGGCTGCGGCGCGCGCTCGGCAGCGTGGAGCCGGCCCCGCTCGAGCCACCGGAGGACGAGACCGAGGACGGCGAGAGCGGCACCGCGCGCTGGCTCGCACGGCAGCTCTCGGCGCTGTTCGCCCCCGACGCGGCCGCCTTCGAGCGGGCCGCGCTCGACGAGGCGCGGCGGCACATCGAGGCGGCGGTGCCGAAGCACGAGGCGGAGCTCGGCGCGCGCTTCAGCGACCTCGGGCTGCAGCTTCTCGAGGAGCACGAGGTCGAGCGCAAGCTGGTCAACGCCGGACGCCGGCTCGTGCACGACGAGGGGTTGCGCACCGCAATCCTCGAACGCTACGGCCCCGAGGCGTGGCAGCGGCTCGAGCGGCTCGGCGCCGCCCTCGCCACCGACACCGAACTCGCCACGCTGCTGCGCGAGGCGGCCGATCGCGCGCTCGAACTGCTCGTGGCGGTGCTGCGCGAGGTGGCGCTCGACGAGACCGGCACCGGCCCCAACCCGCTCGTGGTCGCCTTCGTGCGCGCGCGCATGCTCGGCCGCACCCAGCCGCTGCTCGTGCTCGAATCGCCGGGGGTGGGCGCGCCGGTCGAGGACGGCAGCCGCTTCGAGGCGCGCACCCGATGAGCGAACGGGCGGGGCCGGAGAGCGCGAGCGCGCCGCGCACCGTGCTCGAGGTGCAGCGGCTCACGGTGGAGTCGCTGCAGGGCGACGGGCTGCACACGATCTTCCACGACGCCTCGCTGTCGCTTCCCGCCGGCGAGGTGGTGCTGCTCGTGGGCCCGTCCGGCAGCGGCAAGACCCTGCTCACGAAGCTGCTCGCGGGGCTGATCGACCGCGGCAGCCCGCGGCTGCGCATCGGACCGAACTCGGAGATCGTGCTCGGGCTGCGCTCGGGCGAGCGCGTGCGCGTGCTCGGGCCGAACGGGCGCTATCCCGCCCGGCTGCGCGGCGCGCTCGGCTACATGTTCCAGTACCACGCGCTGTTCGACGAACTCACGGTGCGCGACAACATCCGCTTCGGCGCCGACATGGCGAGCGATCCCCTGCCGCCGGACGCCTTCGAACGCGAGCTGCAGCAGCTCGCGCGCGAACTCAAGCTCGAGCACGTGCTCGACGCCCCCATCGACGCGCTCTCCGGCGGCCAGAAGCAGCGCACCGCCCTGTTGCGCATGCTCGCGCTGCGGCCCGAGATCCTGATCTACGACGAGCCCACATCGGGGCTCGATCCGGACGCCTCCGCCCGCGTGGCCGCCCGCATACGCCAGGTGCAGCACCACGGACCGGCCGAGGTGCGCCCCGGCATGAGCCTCGTGGTGACCCACGACTACCCGAGCCTGCTCGGGGTGGCCGACCGTGTGGTGCTGATCGACCCGCGCCGCGGCTTCGAGGTGCACCCGGTGCGCAGCGATGCCGAGCGCGAGGCGCTGCGCAGCCTCCTCGCCGAGGCGCTGCACCGCTGGCAGGCGCCGCCGCCGCGCCCGATCCCGCCGCGCGATCGCACGCTGTTGCGCGATCGCGCCGCCTGGCACCGGCTGCGCACCGCCCCCGGCCGGCTGTTCGATCTGCTGCGCGCCACCCCGCGGTTGCTCGCGCGCTCGGCGCGCTGGCACCGGCGGTTCGCCGCCTCGATCTTCGGACTGCTCGTGCTCGGTGCGCTGCCGTTCACCGCCCTCGCCGGGCTCGCGATCGGGCTGGTGGTGAGCTACTTCAGCCTCAACTCGGTCCCGCAACAGCTGCAGGGCCAGCTCGAGCCGATCTTCATCGAGGAGATCCTGCGCGGACTCGGCCTGGCGCTGTACCAGATCCTCGCCCCGCTGCTCGCCGCGATCTGTCTCACCGCCCGCTCGGGCGCCGCGATCGCGGGGCATCTCTCGCACATGGAGCGCTCCTCGCAGCTCGACGCGCTGCGGGTGCTCGGCATGCCGCCGTGGGTGCTGCTCGGGGACAAGGTCGTGCTGAGCTTCATGGTGGGGATGCCGCTGCACGCCGCGGTCTGCTTCGCGACCGCAAGCCTGGCGGCGCTGCTCGTGGTGCTCGCCACCCGCCCGCTCGTGACGTGGTACACCTTCAGCCACAGCTACATGGCGGGCCTCGGCGCCCACGTGCTCGATCTGCCCTACACCGGCAGCGGGTGGCTGCTCGCCAAGCTCGTGCCCGCGGGGCTCTTGTGCGGACTGCTCGCGTGGCGGCAGGGGGTGCGCCCCAAACGGGACGCCACCGATGTGAACCGCGCGATCACCGGCGCGATCATGCAGGGTATCCTGTGCGTGATCGCGGTGTTCTTCGTGGTGCTGTTGTTCGAGGTGCAGCGCCGTCGAGCCGGCGGCTGACGGAGGGTGGCGTTGGCGCGACGACGGGATCGACGACAACTGCTCGTGCTCGGGCTCGACGACGAGGCTCGCCGGCGGCTGCTCGGGCGCGTGCTGCTCGCGGCGCAACGCACCGACCCGCCGCTGGCCGAACTGCTGCCGCTCGAGGAGGAGCTCGCGCTGCGCGGCTGGGTGGCCGAGACCGAAGACGCGCCGGCGGGCCGGCGCACGACCCGGCAGGCGCTCGACGGGGTGCTTGCCGGCGAGCCCGAGCCGCCGGCCGACCCCGAGACCTTCTACCTGCGGACGGTGCCGGACGGGCCGGTGCTCGCGTGGGTCGACCTGCCGGCGAGCCGGCTGCGCGACGACGCGAGCCACCACGACAGCCTGCACCCGCTGCGCGAGCACGCCCGCGAGGCGCACGCGCTGCTCGTGCAGATCGACGCCGCGCGCTGGTCGCAGCCCGACGGGCCGAGTGCGACCGAACTCGATCGCATGGCGAGCGTGCTGCGCCGCTGCCACGCCGCGCGCAGCGGCGCCGCCACGCGACTCGCGATCGCGATCGTGGCGACCGGCGCCGAGGAGCTCGAGCCCGAACGACGCGCCGCGCCGTCGCGCTGGCCCGCGATCGAGCAGCTGTGTGCGCGGCTGCCCACCCGCCGCCTCGAGCTGCGCATCTGGACGACCGACTCGCCGCCGTTGCGGCGCAGCGACAGCGGCGAGCGCCCGCAGGGCAGCGATCCGTTCGCCCCCGTGGCGCGCTGGCTGCTCGAACGCGCCGCCGGCCCGCGCCGCCCGTTGTGGGTACGCTGGAGCCTGCGGGTGGGGCTCGCGACGACGCTGCTCGCGGCGATCCTGTTCGCGGCCGCTGCGCTCGATCTCTACGGGCTGCGGCGCCGAGCACCCGCCCCCTCGATCGCGCAGGAACGCGGCTTCATCGAGCGCTCGCTCGCGCGACTGCAGCGCTGGCGCAAGCTGCCGGGCACCGATCCCGGCGGGTTGCTGTACCGCGCGCTCGGACTCGCTCCCGCCGAGGCCGCGGTGCGCGAGCACGCCCGCCACCTCGAGCAGCTGCTGCTCGCCCACCCGGCGGTGGCCGAACCGCACGCCGCGGTCGCGCTGTCCGCCACCCGCTACCGTGCCGCCGCGCACGCGCTCGCCCTCGTGCAGCAGGTGCTCGACGGCGCGGACACGCCCGAGGCCGCGCGGCTGCGCGCCGAGCGCATCGCGTTGCTGCAGCACAAGGCGCGCATCGCCGAGATGCCCCGGGCGGGCCCCGACACCCTCGCCGCCTGGCGGCAGCTGCGGGCGCGGTGTCCCGACCCGGTGCTCGTGCGCGAGGTGATCACGCCGCGGATCGAGGCGGTGCTCACCGCACTGAGCGCCCAGGCGGTACGCGAGGCGGCGCGCACCGGCCGCTTCCCGCAGCTGTTCGAACCGCTGCTGCGGCTCGAGCGGCGCCACGGCCCGCTCGGTCCCGAGCGGCGCCGCGCGGTGGTCGAACGCCTGTGGGAGCTCGCCTGGCAGACGCTGCAGAAGCAGCTCGAGGCGACGCCCGAACCGCAGCGCGCCGAGGCGCTGCTCGCCGCTCTCGCCTCCGCCCCCGTGCCCCCGCCGGCGTCGGTCCGACAGCGCATGGGGGCGGCGCTCGGCCCGTGGCTGCATCGTGCTGCCCTCGAGGGGCATGCGCTCGAACCGCTGCGGACACGCATCGAACGGACGCTCGGTGCCGCCGGCGCCCGAGCGCTGCTCGCCGCCCTCGCCCCCCTGTACCAGAATTCCATAGCTCTCGACCGCAACCGCGGCCCCGCCGCCCTCGCGGCGCTGCGCAAGGTCGCGAAGGCGGTGCCGCAGCGCTGGCTCGAGCCGAAGGAGCGCGAGCGGCTCGAGGCGCTGATCGCCCACCTCGGCGACATGACGCGCGCCGCACGCTACGGGGTGCGCGTCGAGCGGGCGTGGTTGTCCGAACGCTACGACTCGGTGTTCGACAGCCTCGATCTCGTCGTCGAGTTCCACAGCGAGCGCTCCGGCAGCCGCACGCTCGGGCCGCGGCACAACCGGCGCGACACCGGCTTCGACAAGCCGCTGTGGCCCGAGGGCAGCCTGATCTGGCGCCCCTGGGATCGCATCGAGATCCGGCTGCGCGACGACGAGCGCGACGTCGGACTGCGGTATCTCGACGAGGGCTCGCCCTTCGGGCTGCACCAGATCGACGGAACGTGGACCGATCCCGAAGGGCGCGGCGGCTTCACGCTGCGCATCAGCCCGCACCCGCCGGTGTGGTTCGACTTCACCGGCTGGCCGAGCCCGTGACACACGGCGAAGCGGGCCGGGCGATCCTTGCGGCGACCGCCGCCCTCCGCTAACCTGAGGAGATTGCACCGGCCGGTCTGCCGACGCGCACAGCGGCGCGTTGCGGCTCGCACCCCACGAACGGCAGCAGCACGACGACAGGACCACGGGCGGGTTGCACGACCGCATGGACGAACTGGCGCGCTGGAGACGGATCGATCCCGCAGCCGCAGACCGACTCGCACGTCGCCTGCGCGCGCTCGAGATCTTCCGCCATTTCGGGGAGATCGTGGTGAAGACGCGCGACGAGCAGCGGCTGCTGCAGCAGCTGTGCGACCTGGCGGTCGACGTCTGCGGCTACCGCATGGCGTGGGTCGGCTTCGGGCGCGAGGACGCCGAGCGTCGGGTACAGCCGGTCGCGAGCGCGGGCCACGAGACGGGCTACCTCGAGGCGATCGAGGTGCGCTGGTCCGACACCCCCGAGGGGCGCGGGCCCACCGGTCGTGCGATCCGCACCGGCCGCCCGCAGATCGCACGCGATCTCGCCCGCGATCCGGCCTACGCTCCCTGGCGCGAGGAGGCGGTCGCCCGCGGCTACGGCTCGTCGGTTGCCCTGCCGCTCGAGGTGGACGAGCCGGTCCGCGGCTGCCTGAACATCTACGCCGCCGAGCCGAATGCCTTCGATGACGACGAACTCGGGCTGTTGTGCCGGCTCGCTGACAGCCTGTCGCACGCGATCTGCGCGCTGCGGCTCGAGCAGAAGCGACGCGCGGCCGAGCGCGAGCTGCGCGCCAAGACGGCGCTGCTGCAGGCGATCTACCGGGCCTCGCCCGACATGATCTTCCTGCACGGACCGGGGCTGCAGATCGCCGACGTCAACGAGCAGACCGAGCGCTTCTACGGCTGCAGCGTCGAGGCGCTGCGCACCCTGCCCCCCCAGCGTTTCATCGGGCCGCCCCACACCCCCGAGGAGGCGTTCGAACGCGTCGAGCAGGCGCTGCGCGAGGGGGCGGTCGACTTCGAGTGGGTGGGGCGGCGCTACGACGGGACGACGTTTCCCTGCGAGGTGCGGCTGCGGCGACTCGAGATCGATCTCGAGCAGCACCCCGACGCGCCGCGGGTGGTGGCGCTCGTGCGCGATCTCACCGAGCGCAAGCGCGCCGAGCGCGAGCGCATGCGCCTCGAGAAGCTGCGCTCGCTCGGGGTGCTCGCGGGCGGGATCGCGCACGACTTCAACAACATGCTCACCGGCATCCTCGGCAACCTCTCGCTCGCCCGCAGCCGCATGGAACGAGGTCTGCGCGCCGACCACCTGCTCGCACAGGCCGAGAGTGCGTGCCTGCGCGCGCGCAACCTCACCGGACAACTGCTCACCTTCGCCCGCGGCGGCAGCCCGCAGGTGGCGCCCACCGACCTGCGACAGGTGGTGCTCGAGACCGCGCGCTTCTGCCTGAGCGGCAGCCCCATCGAGCTGCGCACCGCCCTGCCCGATGCGCTGCCGGCGGTGCGCGCCGACGCCACCCAGCTCACGCAGGTGGTGCAGAACCTCGTGATCAACGCGGTGCAGGCCATGCCCGAAGGGGGAACGCTCACGATCGGCGCCGAACTCCGGGATCTCGGGCCCGAGACGGCCCGCGCCCACGGACTCGCACCCGGCCGCTACGTGCAGCTCACCGTCGCCGACGACGGACCGGGCATCGATCCCGAGGATCTGCCGCGCGTGTTCGATCCGTACTTCACCACGCGCACCGACGGCACCGGGCTCGGGCTCGCCACGGTCGACTCGATCGTGCGACGCCACGGCGGTCGGATCGAGCTGATCTCGCAGCCGGGCGAAGGGACCCGGTTCGAGATCCTGCTGCCGGCGAGCGAGCACCCGCCCGCCGAAGGCGCGCACGCGGCCCCCGCACCCGCGCCCGCCCGGCGCCGGCTGCGGGTGCTCGTGCTCGAGGACGATCCGGGCGTCGCCGAGGTGGTGCGCGCCATTCTCGAGAGCGAAGGGCACGAGGTCGAGCTCACCCGCGACGGGCACGACACGATCGACGCCTACGGCGACGCGCTCGCCGACGGACAACGCTTCGACGCGGTGCTGCTCGATCTCACCATCGTGGGCGGGCTCGACGGTCGACGCACGCTCGCGCGGCTGCGCGAGATCGATCCCGAGGTGTGCGCGATCGCCTCGAGCGGCTACAGCGCCGGCGGCGAGATCGCGGATCACGAGCGGCACGGCTTCCGCGCCGCGCTGCCCAAGCCCTACCGCGCCGAGGAGTTGCTCGATCTGCTCGCGGCGCTGTGCGAGCGCCGCTGACCCCGCCCGCGCCGCGCCCGGTACCTCGTTAGAATACCGCCGACGCCGAGCGGTCCGAGGACCATGGAACGAACGCACGAGTCGGTGCCGTCGCCCGAGGAGGCCCGCGCGCGAGAGAGGCGGTGGGTCGAACGGGCGCGCAACGGCGATCGCGAGGCGTTCGAGCACCTGTGCCGCGAAGCCTACCCGGCGCTGCTGCACTACGCTCGCTCGCTCGCCGGCCCGGACCGCGCTCCCGACCTCGCGCAGGAGGCGTTGCTGCGGGCGCTGCGCTCGATCGATCGTTTCCGGGGCGAGGCGCGCTTCCGCTCGTGGCTGCTGCGGATCGCGCGCAACGTCTGGCTCAACGAACGCGCGCTGCTGCGCTCGAAGCGCGAACGCAGCGGCTCGCAACAGGTGGAGGAGCGCGCCGGTGCGCACGTCGATCCCGCCGCCCGGCTCGAGCGGGAGGAACTCGTGGCCGCGCTCGAACGCGAGATCGCGACGCTGCCCGCAGCGCAGCGCGAGGCGCTGCTGCTGTGCGACCGCGAGGGGCTGAGCTACAAGGAGATCGCGCAGGTCATGGGCTGCCCGATCGGCACGGTGATGTCGCGCATCCACTACGCACGCACGCGGTTGCGCCGCCGGCTGGGGCGGTGGTGGAAGAACGGACGAGGGGTGGGCTGAGGTGAGAGAGCCCGAGGGCCGAGACTGCACAGCACACGCGCCGCAACTCGACGCGTACGCCGACGGTGCGCTCGAGCCGGCCGAGGCCGCGCGCCTCGAGGCGCACCTCGCGCACTGCCCGCGCTGCCGCGAGACGCTCGCCGAGATCCGCGCCTGCAAGGCGGCGGTCGCGGCGCTGCCGCCGCCCGTCCTCCCGCCGCAGGCGATCGAGCGGCATCTCGCCGCGGCGCTCGAACGGCTTCGCGCCGAGCCCATGCCCGCCCCGCCGCTGCCACGGATCCGGCGGCTGCGCCGCCACGCGCCGCTGTTGTGGCGGGCGGCGGCCGCGACGCTGCTCGCGTGCGTGCTCGGGCTCGCGCTGCTTGTCGGCCGCCCGCCCGCGGTCGGTCTCGGCTGGGCCCCGGGCAGCTTCGCGCAGCTGCGCTACCGCCCGCTCGCACTCGAGCCCGTCGCGCGTCCGATCGCACCGGCGCGGCCGGATCTCGGCAACGTGGCGTACGCCGACACACTCGCGCTCTCGGCCGCCGGTCGGGCGCGTCTCGCCACACGCGGCGCGCTCGCGCTCGAGGCCCCCTCGCCCGATGCGCTTTCGCTGTACGCCGCCGCGCGCGCCCGCGGCACCCCGGTGTTGTGGACCGCCGATCTCGCGGTGGCGGCCACCGCCCGGCTGCTCGCCGACGTGCGCGCCCACCTCGAGCGCGACCGGCTCGCACCCGCGCTCACCGCCGTGCTGCGCGGTCTCGCGCTGCAGCTCGCCCGGCTCGCCGATCAGCTCGAGCCGGGCCCGGCCCGCGAAGCCACCTTCGAGGCGGCCGCGATCGCCCACACCGGGCTCGCGCTGCTCGGTGCGGC
>RFJN01000160.1 GCA_003694875.1 Planctomycetota bacterium
CGGTGTGGATCTCGCGACGGTGCAGGGCACGGGGCCGGCGGGGCGGATCACGCGCGAGGACGTCGAGCGCGCGGCGGCCGCCCGCAGCGCGCCCGCGGCGGCGCCGGCCGCGGCCGCGGCCCCAGCGCCGGCACAGCCGAGCCCTCCCGCGCACCTGCTCGCGCCGCGTCCGGTGCCGGGCGAGGAGCGGGTGGAGCGGATCCCCTTCCGCGGGGTGCGCAAGGCGGTGGCGCAGCAGATGGTGCGCTCGAAGTTCACCGCGCCGCACTTCTCGTTCGCCGAGGAGTGCGACATGACCGAGGTGGTGAAGCTGCGCAGCGCGGAGAAGGAGCGGCTCAAGGCGCTCGGGATCAAGCTCACCTACCTGCCGTTCGTGATCCGCGCGGTCTGCGAGGGGCTCAAGGCGTACCCGATCATCAACAGCCGGCTCGACGAGGAGGCGGGCGAGATCGAGCTGCGGCACTACTACCACATCGGCATCTCGATCGACGCGCCGCAGGGGCTGAGCGTGGGCGTGATCCGGCACGCCGATCAGCGCTCGCTCGCCGAGCTCGCGCTCGAGCTCGAGCGGCTCGTGACCGCGGTGCGTTCGGGCAAGGCGAAGCGCGAGGACCTGACCGGCTCGACCTTCACGATCACCTCGGCGGGCAACATCGGCGGTCTGTTCGCCACCCCGATCATCAACTACCCCGAGGTGGCGATCCTCGGCGTGAACGCGATCCGCAAGCGTCCGGTCGTGGTGGAGGGGCCCGACGGTGACCGGATCGAGGTGCGCCACCACATGATCCTCAGCGGCTCGTTCGACCACCGCGTGGTCGACGGCGCGGTGGCGGCCCGCTTCACCCGGGAGGTGGTGCGCTATCTCGAGCAGCCCGCGCGGCTGTTGATCGGGGCGTGAGGGGCGCGCGATCGGTGGGAGCCGTGCCCGCACCGTTTTCCCGGCCGCTGCCGGGGCTCGAAGAGCTGCGGCCGCCCGCGGTGCCGCCGCCTGCGCAGGCGCTCGGCGAGGACACGCTGCTCGCCATGTACCGGGCCATGGTGCTCGTGCGCACCCTCGACACCAAGATGGTGGTGTTGCAGCGGCAGGGCCGGATCTCGTTCTACGGGCCGATCACTGGCCAGGAGGCGGCCACGCTCGGGCTCGCGTACGCGCTGCGTCCCGAGGACTGGATCTTCCCCGCGCTACGCGAGGCGGCGGTCGCGCTCGTGCGCGGGCTCGATCTGCGTCGCATGGTGGCGCAGTGCTTCGGCAACGTGCTCGACGAGACGCGCGGACGCCAGATGCCATGCCATTACGTGCACAAGGTCGGCCACTACTACGCCATGTCGAGTTCGATCGGCAGCCAGTTGCCGCACGCGGTGGGCTGTGCCTACGCGCTGCAGGTGCGCGGCGAGCCGGGGGTGAGCGTGGCGTGTCTCGGCGACGGCGCGGTGAGCGAGGGCGACTTCCACGCCGCCATGAACTTCGCGGGGCTGTGGCGAGCGCCGTGTGTGTTCTTCTGCCAGAACAACCAGTGGGCGATCTCGGTGCCGTACGAGAAGCAGAGCGCCACGGCGACGATCGCCGAGAAGGCGCAGGCGTACGGCTTCGAGGGGCGGCGGTGCGACGGCAACGACATCCTGGCGGTCTACGAGACGGTGCGCGAGGCGCTCGAGAAGGCGCGAGAGGGCGGCGGCCCGACGCTCGTCGAGGCGCTCACCTACCGGGTGCTCGGGCACACGACCTCCGATGACCCGAGCCGCTACCGGGACGAGGCGGAGACCGCGCGCTGGAAGGAGCGGGATCCGATCGCGCGCTTCGGCGTGCAGCTGCGCGCACGGGGGCTGCTCGACGACGCGCGCGAGGCGGAGATCCGCCGCTGGGCGCGGGAGACGGTGGAGCGGGCGATCGCCGAGGTGGAGCACGCACCGCCCCCGCCGCTCGAGAGCCTGATCGAGGACATCACCGCGATGCCGCAGCCGCGGCTCGAGCGCCAGCTCGCCGAGCTGCGGCGCGCGCTCGAGCGCACGGGGCACGATCCGCTCGGAGCGGCCGGGCACCGCTAGCGGCGCGGTGGGAACACGCGAGAGCGAGGGAGGACAGCGACATGGCGGGGCAGCAGGGGCGCTACGACGTCGTGGTGATCGGGGCGGGGCCGGGCGGCTATCCGGCCGCGATCCGGGCCGCGCAGAACGGGCTGCGGGTGGCGTGCGTCGAGCGCGAGGCGCTCGGCGGGGTGTGCCTCAACTGGGGCTGCATCCCGTCCAAGGCGATCATCCAGGCGGCCACGCTGTGCGACAAGGCGCGCAACAAGGGCGCCGAGATGGGGATCGAGATCCCCAACGTGGCCGTCGACATGGCGCAGCTCACCGACTGGAAGGACGGGATCGTGCGCAAGCTCACCGGCGGGGTGGGCCAGCTGCTCAAGGGCAACGGCGTCACCGTCGTGCGCGGCACCGCGCGGCTCGCCTCGGCCAACGCGGTCGAGGTGCAGACCGACGACGGGGTGCAGACGCTCGAGACCGCGCACGTGGTCGTGGCGTGCGGCACCGAGGTGGTGTCGCTGCCCGATCTGCCGACCGACGGCGAATGGGTGCTGAACGTGCGCGGGCTGCTCGATGTGCGCTCGCTGCCGCGCCGGCTCGCGATCGTGGGCGGCGGCGTGATCGGCATGGAGATGGGCATGGCGTACGCGCGGCTCGGCTCCGAGGTGACGGTGATCGAGTTCCTCGACGAGATCCTGAGCGGGGTCGATCGTGACTGCGTGAAGTGGGTCGAGCGCCGCTTCAAGAAGCTCGGCGGCCGCGTCATGACCCGGTCGAAGGCGGCGGGCTTCGAGTTGCAGGCGGGCGAGGTGCACCTGCGGGTGACCGCGCGCGAGGGCGGCGACGAGACCACGGTGGTGTGCGACAAGGTGCTCGTGGCGGTGGGCTTCCGTCCGAACGTGGCGCCGCTCGGGCTCGAGCCGCTCGGGGTCGCGCTCGACGAGCGCGGGCACGTGCGCGTGGACGAGCAGCTGCGCACGAGCGTGCCCAACATCTTCGCGATCGGGGACGTGACGGGGCCTCCGTATCTCGCGCACCGCGCCACGAAGCAGGGAATCGTGGCGGCGGACGTGATCGCGGGCAAGCACGCCGCCATGGACGTGCGTGCCATGCCGGCGGCGATCTTCACCGACCCCGAGATCGCGGAGGTGGGGCTGAGCGAGCAGGCCGCGCGCGAGCAGGGTTACGAGCCGAAGATCGCGCGCTTCCCCTTCGCCGCGCTCGGTCGGGCGCTGATCTACGGCGACAAGCCGGTGCCGGGGCTCGTGAAGCTCGTGGTCGACCGGCCGAGCGGGCTGTTGCTCGGCGCGGCGATCTGCGGGCCGAACGCCTCGGACGCGATCAACGAACTCGCGGTCGCGATCGAGATGGGGGCGCTCGCGGAGGATCTCGCGCTGACGGTGCACGTGCACCCCACGATCCCCGAGGCGATCATGGA
>RFJN01000161.1 GCA_003694875.1 Planctomycetota bacterium
ATCAGCGCCTGCACCTTCGGGTCGTTCTTCGGCTGGAAGTGATCGGGATGAAACAGCCCGAGCAGACCGAACGGCGGATAGCCCCGCACCGCGCACAACGCCACCATGGCCTCGTCGTAGGGGTCGGCGTTCTGGATGTCGCTGCGCTCGGCCGCCTCTACCGTAACCGAGAACGAGCTCGCCTTGCAGTCGCGCGCAAAGGTGAAGTCGCCATACAGCGGCTCGATGAAGCTACCGTCCTCGAAGTAGAACCGCCCGTCGTGGGTCCGCCGGTTGATCTCCTTGCGGGTGCCGTGGCCGTCCGGACCCGCAAGCGGCGCCACCTTGATCCTGCCGCGCCGATCGAGCTGCCCCCGCACCTTGTCGCACAGCGCGATGAACTTGTCGCCCGCCGCCGCCTTCACCTCGGCCGAGGGCTCCTCCCACGCGTCGGCGACGAGCACCGCCTCGAGCCGCCATACGCTCGAGCCGGCCCGGATCGTGATCCGACACGACTGCACCAGCTCGGGCGGGATCTCGGAACGCACATACACCCGCCCCCAGCCGCTGTGGATATGGTGCGGGTGCGAGGTGCGCACCCGCCCGAGCGTCCACACCCTCGTCTCGGAGCGGAAATCGAGTCCGAGCGCCGAGATGTGCAGCGTCGTCACGCAGCTGCCGCCGGCGCGGATCATGGGGAACTTCTTCGTGCAGCTGCGCGTCTCGGCGTAGTTGTACGCGAACAGTCCCACCCCCCAGTTCAACTCGTTGTTGAGCCCGCGGGTACCCGAACCGCCGCCCACCGCGAGCATCGTGGAGCGCGGCGTCAGGTCGATCGTGCCTCCGCGGCGCATGGGCTCCTCGACCCGGCCCTCGAAGAACTGCTCGAACAGCTCGTCCGCCCGCTGCGCCACGAGCTTCTGCCGCAGCGCATTCAACTTCGCGAGCACCGGCGGCAACGGCGGCACCTTGTAACCGGCGGCCTCGAGCACCTTCCGGATGCGCTCGATCGAGGCGTCGGGATCCATGAGCACCTCGATCACCGCCGGGTTGCCGATCCGGTGCGTGACGCGAATCGATCGCAGCGACCGCTTCACGAGCGGGTGATCCACATGGCGCGGAAACGCCGCCAGGATTCGTCGCGCCTCGAGCAGCGCCACGTGCAGCGCCGCCTCGGCCTGCAGTCCGGGCCGGACGCAGCGCTTGCCGACCATGACGGCCCCGTTGGCCACGTGCTTTTCGCGATTCACGCGAGGGAAGGCGCGCTTTTGCACCACCGACGACCACAGGGTGCGCGTGGTCGCGGGGTCGGTGATCGTGTCGGTCTCGGCGAGGAGCGTGGCAAGCTTCTGCCCGACCTCGTCCTTGTACGTCGCCACCGCCTCCTCGAGCCCGCTCACCTCCCCCTCCCACACGCACACCACCGCATGCCGGTGGTCGCGCACCTCGTCGTCGGGGTGGGTGCTCGCGAGTTCGGGGTCACGCGCCGCCGCGAAGCCGGCGTACACCTGTGCCGGGGCGGTGTCCGAGCTGTAGCGCCACGCGCGGAACAGCAGCGGTCGCAGGTTGTCGACGACCGTGTGCCGCCGCTGCCAGCCACCGGCCTCCTTCGGCAGGTCCTTGTACGAGACGCCCGCCTCGAACAGCTTCGCGCTCGCGTTGGGCACCATGAGCCGCAGCCGTACCCAGCCGCCCTGGTGGTCCGCGATGTAGCGCTCTCCCAGCTTGGGCTTGCGCTCGGTGATCCCGTCGGCCGCGTCGCTCCCCGCCTCGCTGCGGTAGGCGACGAGAAAGTAGTCCGAAAGCGTCAGGGTCGTGTGCCGACCGTCCGCCTTGACGAGCTGCACCCCCAGCCAGTTCTTCTCGTTGCCCATGGGTCGGCTCCTGTGTGTCGGGAGGTGGGGGTCGGTGGGCGGTGGCTGCACCACCCACGCGTGCAGCGCGTCACGCCGCGGCCGTCGCCGCGCCGGCACTCGGCGCGCCGTCCGCACCGCCGTCCTTCGGCTTCCTGAGAATGCAGAACGCGGTGCGCGGGAAACCGGGATCGAGCTCCGCCGGCAGCCGCAGGGTCGCCGTCCACCGCCCGCCGCCGTCGGTGATCTCCACCCGCACCCGCTCGATGCCCTCGGCCCACCGCACGAGCAGCTCTTCCCGAAAGCGCCGCTCGGGGTGGGTCAGCAGGGTCTCGTCCGACGGTTCACCGCGGCCGAGATCGTGGATCTGCAGCCGCGCCTCGGGACCGAGACGCGCGAACTCCCAGCCGTCGCAGTACTCGCCCGGATCGAGCCGCCCGTCGGCGGTGGTCTCCGAGATCGGCACGAGCCGCACGTGCCAGTCGAACGCGTGCTTCCACGTGGGCTCCGGCACCGGCTGTGCACTGCGCCACACCCGGTGCAACCACGCCTGGCCCGCCTGCTCGAGCCGGTTCCAGCTCGAGGGCGCATGGATCGCCACGGCGTACTCCCACGCCACCTCGCGGTCGCACAGCTCGATCCGGCTCGCCTCCTGCGGAGGCTTCGCCGCCGGGTGCGCCCGCAACCGGCCCTCGCCCCAGACCGGCGCGGCGCCGTCCGCACCGGCGCCCGCGGCTCGATTCCCCTCGCTCACGGCCCATCTCCCCGCGGCACCCAATTCCGATGACAACGACGCCTTTGCTCGAGGATAGCGCCGCAACGGGCCGAACACAACCTCTCGGGCAACCTTCTGAGACCGGCCGACCAGCGAAACAGCCCGGACCCGGTCCCGCCACGCGCCGCTCCGCGCAGCGCGACGACAGCTGCACCACGGCCTTCCGCCACGTGCCGACCCCGCCACGCACGGCCGCCCACCGCGCGACCGGCCCGCTGCCCGTGCGTCGCCCTTGCCACCACCCCGCCGGATCGCTAGGGTAACGGCTTCATCCCGTCGCAGCGCTCGACCGCAAGGAGAGGGATCGCATGTCCGTCGCGGAGCCGCCTCCGGTACGCCTCGAGGTCAGCCCCGAGGTCCGGGACAGCCCCCTGTACAACGACGACCTCGCGCCCGTGCCGTTCGAGAAACGCAGCTGGGGTGCGCTCCACATCGCGTCGCTGTGGGTCGGCATGGTGGTGTGC
Source organism: Planctomycetota bacterium (assembly GCA_003694875.1). Classification (GTDB taxonomy): domain Bacteria; phylum Planctomycetota; class J058; order J103; family J103; genus J103. Next base: position 3,072 of record RFJN01000161.1, read on the forward strand.
ATCCCCACCTACATGCTCGCCTCGAGCATGATCGAGCAGGGCATGAGCTGGACGCAGGCGATCTTCACGATCTTTCTCGGCAACGTGATCGTGCTGCTGCCCATGGTGCTCAACGGCATGGCGGGCACCGCCTACGGGATCAGCTTCCCGGTGCTCGTGCGCACCTCGTTCGGCACGATCGGCACCCACATCCCCTCGATCATGCGCGCGCTCGTGGCCTGCGGCTGGTTCGGGATCCAGACCGCGATCGGCGGCGCGGCGATCTTCCAGCTCGTCGAGGCGATCCGGCCGGGGCTCTTGTCGGGACTCGATCCGGTGCTGCCCGCGTGGGTGGGGCTCTCGACGGGCCAGGCGATCACGTTCGCGATCTTCTGGGCGCTCAACGTCTACTTCATCGTCGCCGGCACCGAGTCGATCAAGTGGCTCGAGACACTCGCGGCCCCCTTCCTGCTGCTCATGGGACTGGCGCTGCTCGGCTGGGCGGTGCAGGCCGGCGGCGGCTTCGACCGGATCCTGATCGGCAAGAGCCGCTTCTCGTCGAGCGCGGAGTTCCTGCGCGTGTTCTGGCCCAACCTCACCGCCATGGTCGGCTTCTGGGCCACGCTCTCGCTCAACATCCCCGACTTCACCCGCTACGCGAAGAGCCAGAAGGCGCAGATCGCCGGCCAGGCGCTCGGGCTGCCGCTGCCCATGGCGCTGTTCTCCTTCATCGGGGTCGCCACCACCGGCGCCACGATCGTCGTCTTCGGCGAGGCGATCTGGAACCCCGTGACGCTGCTCGGCCGCTTCGACTCCCCGATCGTCGTCATGATCTCGCTGTTCGTGCTCGCGGTCGCCACCCTCACCACCAACATCGCGGCCAACGTGATCGCACCCGCCAACTCGTTCGCGAACGTGTGGCCGCGGCGGATCAGCCTGCGCACCGGCGGGGTGATCGCCGCGCTGATCGGCGTCGCGATCCTGCCGTGGAAGCTGCTCGCCGACCCGAGCGGCTACGTCTTCACGTGGCTGATCGGCTACTCGGCGCTGCTCGGCCCGATCGCCGGGATCATGATCGCCGACTACTTCATCGTGCAGCGCGGCCGGATCCTGCTCGACGAGCTGTACAAGCTCGACGGCTGCTACGGTCGCATCTCCTGGCGCGCGGTCACCGCGCTCGTGCTCGCGGTGCTCCCCAACCTGCCCGGCTTCCTCGCGCAGGTGCGCACCTCGCCGCTGTGGTACGAGTCCATGCTGCAGTGGTGGCCGCCGATCGTGCCCGCGAGCGTGCGCGGACTCGCCGAGCACCCGCAACTCGTCGCCGCCATGCGGCGCGAGGCGTTTCTCGACTGGTTCGGCGGGCTCGCGCCGGGACTCGATCACCTGCGCGGCGCGATCGGCACGCTCGTCGACATCTACCCCTACGCCTGGTTCGTGGGGTTCGCCGTCGCTTTCGTCATCTATGCCCTGATCGGCAGGAGGGTCGCCAAGCCATGAGCCGTGTCATCCGCTGTGCCCTGATCCAGGCCCGCACGCCCCAGGACGTCGAGGGGGTCGAGGCCATCAAGGAGGCCATGATCGAGAAACACATCGCGCTGCTCGAGCAGGCCAAGGAGCAGGGCGCCGAACTCACCTGCCTGCAGGAGCTGTTCTACGGACCGTACTTCTGCGCCGAGCAGGACAAGAAGTGGTACGCGCTGACCGAGCGCATGCCCGACGGCCCCACGATCACGCGCATGCGCGAACAGGCGCGGCGACTCGGCATGGCGCTCGTCGTGCCCATGTACGAGGAGGAGATCACCGGCGTCTACTACAACTCGGCGGGGGTGATCGACGCCGACGGCAGCTATCTCGGCACCTACCGCAAGAACCACATCCCGCACTGCGCCCCGGGCTTCTGGGAGAAGTTCTACTTCCGTCCCGGCAACCTCGGCTACCCGGTGTTCGAGCTTGCCAACGGCGTCAAGGTGGGGGTGTACATCTGCTACGACCGCCACTTCCCCGAGGGCGCGCGCATCCTCGGGCTGCACGGAGCCGAGATCGTCTTCAACCCGAGTGCGACGGTCGCCGGACTCAGCGAGTACCTCTGGAAGCTCGAGCAGCCCGCACACGCGGTCGCCAACGGCTACTTCGTCGGCGCGATCAACCGCGTGGGCACCGAGAGCCCCTGGCAGATCGGCGAGTTCTACGGCCAGAGCTACTTCTGCACCCCGCGCGGCGAGATCATCGCCGAGGGCAGCCGCGACGGCGAGGAGGTGATCGTGGCCGATCTCGACCTCGACCAGATCGCCGAGGTGCGCCAGACCTGGCAGTTCTTCCGCGACCGGCGTCCCGAGACGTACGAGGAGATCTGCGCGCTGTGAACCCGGACGGGCCCGCAGCCCGGGCCCGCCCACGCACGAGAGGAGTGTTGCCCATGGAGTACCGGAACTGGATCGACGGCGAGTGGGTGGAGCCGAGCGGCGAGCGCACCCTGCCCAACGTCAACCCCGCCGACACACGCGACGTGCTCGGGACGCTGCGGCTCTCGAGCCGCGAGGACGTGCGCCGTGCGGTGGCCGGTGCGAAGCGCGCCTTCCCCGCCTGGCGCCGCACCCCCGCCCCGGAACGAGCGCGCGTGGTCGCGCGCGCGCAGAAGATCCTCGAGGCGCAGGCCGACGAACTCGCGCGGCTGCTCACGCGCGAGGAGGGCAAGGTGCTCGCCGAGGCGCGCGGCGAGGTCGCCAAGACCATCAACGTGCTCGAGTTCATGGCCGGCGAGGGCTACCGCATGGGCGGCATCACCCGCCCCTCGGTGCTGCCGTCGAACTTCTGCTACACCGTGCGCCAGCCGCTCGGCGTGGTCGGCCTCATCACCCCCTGGAACTTCCCCGTCTGCATCCCGGCGTGGAAGATCGCGCCGGCGCTGATCGCCGGCAACACGATCGTCTTCAAGCCGAGTGAGCTCACCCCCGCCACCGCCGAGGTGGTGGTGCGCGCCTTCATCGAGGCGGGCTGCCCCGCCGGGGTGCTGCAGCTCGTGCACGGGGACGCCGAGGCCGGCGACGAGATCGTGCGCCACCCCGAGATCCCCGCGATCTCGTTCACCGGCTCGAACGAGGTGGGCCGCTCGATCTACGAGACCGCCGCCGGCATGCTCAAGAAGGTGCAGTGCGAGATGGGCGGCAAGAACCCGATCGTGGTGCTCGAGGACGCCGATCTCGAACTCGCCGCCGCCGGCGCCGCCAAGGGCGCGTTCGGCTCGACCGGCCAGCGGTGTACCGCGACGAGCCGCGCGATCGTGCACGAGGCGGTCGCCGACCGCTTCGTCGAACTCGTGGCCGAGCACGCCCGCCGGATCGTGCCGGGCAACGGCCTGCAGGAGGGCGTCACCATGGGCCCGTCGGTCGACCGCGAGCAGTTCGACAAGGTGCTTTCGTACATCGAGATCGGCAAGCAGGAGGGAGCGACGCTGGTGCTCGGCGGCTCGCGCGCCGAGGGCGAGGGGCTCGAGCACGGCTACTTCCCCGCGCCCACGATCTTCGACCACGTGCGCCCCGGCATGCGCATCGCGCGCGAGGAGATCTTCGGCCCCGTGCTCAGCGTGATCCGGGTGCGCGATCTCGACGAGGCGATCGAGATCGCCAACGACGTCGAGTACGGCCTCACGAGCTCGCTCTACACCCGCGATCCCAACCGCTGGTTCCGCTTCGTCGACGAGATCGAGACCGGCATCACCCACCTCAACTCCCCCACCCCCGGCGGCGAGTCGCAGATGCCGTTCGGCGGCGTGAAGGCCACCGGCGTGGGCGCGCGCGAGATGGGCGATACCGCGATCGACTTCTTCACCGAACTGAAGGCGGTCTACGTGGACTACACCGGCGCGAAGCGCGAGAGCAACGTCTACTGAACCGCACACACCGTCGCCGGCGGCGGGCGGCACGACCCGCCGCGGCTCGCCGCCGGCACGCGAGGAGGGCTACGTCATGGGACTTCTGATCCGCGGCGGCGACGTCGTCACGACCGAGGGGGTGTTCCGCGCCGACGTCTACGCCGACGACGACGGGATCATCCGGCAGGTGGGCCGCGATCTCGAGCCCGCCTCGAGCTCGGACCGCGTCGTGGACGCCGGCGGCCAGCTCGTGCTCCCGGGCGCGATCGACCCCCACACGCACGTGGCGCTGCCGTTCATGGGCACGGTCTCGTGCGACGACTGGTTCGACGCCACCGCGGCCGGCTGCGTGGGCGGCACGACCACGATCTTCGACTTCGTGATCGGCAGCCGCGGCGAGCGGCCGCTCGAGACGCTCGAGGCGTGGATGGCCAAGGCCGAGGGCAAGGCGGTCTCGGACTACGCCTACCACATGGCGGTGATCGAGTGGAACGACGATGTCGAGCGCGAGATCCCCGAGGTCGTCGCGCGCGGGATCCCGTCGTTCAAGGCCTTCACCGCCTACAAGGGCGCGCTCATGCTCGAGGACGAGGAGCTGTTCAAGGCGATGCGCGCGATCGCCGCCGCCGGCGGGATCCTCACGATCCACGCCGTCAACGGCGCGGTGCTCAACGCGCTCGCCGAGGCGTTCGCCGCCGAGGGACGGCTCGGCACCGACGTGCACCACCTCTGCCAGCCGCCGGAGTCGGAGGGCGAGGCGACCCACCGCGCGATCCGCCTCGCCGGGCTCGCGGGGCTGCCGCTGTACGTGGTGCACGTGACGTGCGACGCCGCGCTCAAGGAGATCCAGGAGGCGAACAAGCGCGGGCAGGAGGTGTACTGCGAGACGTGCATCCAGTACCTGCTGCTCGACGACAGCCTGTACAGCCTGCCCGACTTCGAGGGAGCGAAGTACGTCGCCTCCCCGCCGCTGCGCAAGCCGTCCGACCAGGAGGCGCTGTGGCAGGGCATCGCCCGCCGCACCGTCCACACCCTCGGCACCGACCACGCGCCGTTCCACTTCGAGACCCAGAAGGTCATGGGCAAGGACGACTTCCGCAAGATCCCCAACGGCATGCCGGGGGTCGAGGAGCGACTCAGCCTGCTCTACACCTACGGGGTGGAGACGGGTCGGATCACGCTGCCGCAGCTCGTCGAGGTGTGCTGCACCGCCCCGGCGCGGATCTTCGGGATCGACGACCGCAAGGGGGCGATCCGACCCGGTGCGGACGCCGACATCGTGCTCTACGATCCGCACTGGGAAGGCACCTTCTCGGTGAAGACGCAGCGCTCGACCACCGACTACAACTGCTACGAGGGCTGGAAGCGCAAGGGGCGGCCGACGCAGGTCTTCGTGCGCGGTCGGCAGGTCGTGCGCGACAGCGCGTTCTGCGGCGAACCCGGCTTCGGACGCCACCTCGCGCGCAAGCCGCGGCGTCGCTGACCCGGCCCCCGACCGTTCGAACCACCCGCGCGCGGCGGCGTGCTTGCAGCGCGCCGCCGCGCGCGGCATGTTGGGGAGACGAGCCGGGGCCCACAGCGAGGGAGCGCGTGCCATGGCGAGCGGGCAGGGCGAGAGGAGCACGATCACCCTGTCGTTGCCGGCGCTCGCCGCCTTCGTCGGCGTACCGACCCTGATCGCGACCGGTCTGGTCGCCGCACTGCTCGGCCGCCCGGCGCTCGGTGCCACCCTGGCCGCCCTCGGTGCGGTGACCGCTGGTGGCTGCTGGTGGTTGTCGCGCGGGCCGCGCAGACGCGCCCCGTCCGACGGAGCCGTCGCCCGCACCGACGAGTACCCGCCGGCAACCACCCCGCCGTCGAGCGGCCGCTTCGCCCGCGCCCAGTACTGCGCCCCCACCCAGCCCGAAGCGCCGCCGGGCAGCGGAAACACGACCCAGCCGTTCCACCCCGAGCACACCGTCGCCCAGGATTTCGAACCCGACTACCAGGCGCATGCGGTGCCGGGCCTCGGCGCGATCTACAAGGAGCTGCAGCGGCCCGAGGTCGCCGCGTTCCTGCTCGTCGTGGCCGGGCCCGACCGCGGCCGCGGCTTGCCGGTCGGTCCCGGCCAGGCGGTGACGGTCGGACGCGGCGGCCACAACCACCTCGCGCTGCAGGACGCCGGCGCCAGCGCCACCCACTGCCAGTTCGTGTGCCGGGAAGGCGAGATCTGGGTCGAGGACACCGCGAGCCGCAACGGCACCTTCGTCAACAACGAACGGGTGCAGCGCGCGGTGGTGCACAACTGCGACGTGGTGGCGCTCGGCTCGACGCGCATTCTCGTCGCGACGCTGTAGGGTCGGGGTCGCGTTCGGGGCGTGACGGTGCAGGGGATCGCGACGCGCGTGCCGCGGGGGGTGCGCGGATCGGTGCGTGGACACACGGTGCGGCGCGGCTCACGCACGCGTTGCAGACGGTGCAACGGCGTGTCGTGAGCGCGGTCGGGTGCGGTGTTGCACCGCCCGCGTGTTCGGGAGCGTGCCCGTCCGGCCCCTCTGCCCCTTGACGAGCCGCCGAGGGCGGCCTATCATGCCGCGCTTTCACGAACCCGTTTCGGTGAAGAAGGGGCACGAACGCCATGTATGCGGTCATCAAGGACGGAGGCCGGCAGTTCACGGTGCGCGGGGGCGATCGGATCCTCGCCGACCTCAAGCCGGGCCTCGAAGAGGGTGCCGAGGTGCACTTCGATCAGGTGCTGCTCGTCGCGGGCGACGGGGAGACGCGCGTGGGCGCTCCGACCGTCGAGGGCGCGCGCGTGGTCGGCCGCGTGCTCGGCACGCGCAAGGGCGACAAGATCGTCGTCTTCAAGAAGCGGCGCCGCAAGGACAGCAAGGTGAAGAACGGTCACCGCCAGAGCTACACCGCGGTGCAGATCGAGCGGATCGAGGTCTGAGGGACGCGCTATGGCACACAAGAAAGGTGGCGGTTCGAGCCGCAACGGCCGCGACAGCAACGCACAGCGCCGCGGCGTGAAGATCTACGGCGGGCAGCGCTGCCGCGCGGGCAACATCATCGTGCGCCAGCTCGGCACCCGCTTCAAGCCGGGCTTCGGCGTCGGCATGGGGCGCGACTACACCCTGTTCGCGCTGCGCGACGGCGTCGTGCGCTTCGAGCGCAACCGCAAGGTGCACGTCGACGTCGAGTCGAACTGAGCCCGCTCTACCGGGCGCCGCACCGCCCCGCCGGCTAGCCTGCGGTTCGATCGCACCCACGGGCGCGCCTCGGCGCGCCCGTGTGCATCGCGGCAACGGACAGGGCGAGGGCAAGGAGTCGGGAGCGATGTTCGTCGATCGAGCCGAGATCGTCTGCAAGGCCGGCAAGGGCGGCGACGGCTGCTGCGCGTTTCTGCGCGAGAAGTACAAGCCGCGCGGCGGCCCCGCCGGCGGCGACGGCGGCCGCGGCGGCAGCGTGATCCTGCGCGCGAGCCCGTCGGTCGCCACGCTCGTCGACATAGCCCGCCGGCCCCTGTACGAGGCCGAATCGGGCAAGCCCGGACGCGGCAGCAAGTGCACCGGCCGGAGCGGACGCGACCTCGTGCTCGAGGTCCCGTGCGGCACGCTCGTCTACGAGGCGGGCGAAGACGGCCAGCCCGGTGCCGTGATCGCCGATCTCACCGAGCCCGGCGCCGAACTGCTCGCCGCTCGAGGCGGCAAGGGCGGGCGCGGCAACGCCGCCTTCGCCACCGCGGTGCATCAGGCGCCGCGCGAGTGGGAACGCGGCGAGCCCGGCGAACAGCGGCGCCTCGTGCTCGAACTCAAGCTGATCGCCGACGTCGGGCTCGTGGGGCTGCCCAACGCCGGCAAGTCCACCCTGATCCGCCGCGTCTCCGCCGCCCGCCCGCGCGTGGCGAGCTACCCCTTCACCACCCTCAGCCCGGTGCCCGGCATCGTCGATCTCGGCGACTACCGCAGCTGCGTGTTCGCCGACATCCCCGGCCTGATCGAGGGCGCGCACGCCGGGGTAGGACTCGGCATGGAGTTCCTGCGCCACATCGAGCGCACCCGACTGCTGCTGCACGTGGTCGACGCCGCCCCGCTCGAGGGCGATCCGCTCGAGGCCTACCGGAAGATCCGCGCCGAACTCGCGCAGTACGGCGCCGGCCTCGAGGACAAGCCCGAACTCGTCGCGTTCAACAAGGCCGATCTGCCCGGCGCACGCGAGGCGTTCGAACGCTTCCGCGCGCAGTACCCCGAGCGCCCCGCCTTCCTGATCTCGGCCGTGACCGGCGAGGGGATCAAGCCCCTGCTCGGTGCGGTCGCCGAGGCGCTCGAGAGGCTCGCCTCGGCAACGGGCACGCCGCCGCCACCGGCCACGGCGGTGCCGTCCGATACGTCCAGGGAAGCGGACGACGCGAAGGCGCCTCAGTAGTCGAAGTCGAAGTCGGCCGCGCGCGAGCCCTTGATGATCCCGCGGATCTCCATCTTGAGTTCCTCGGGGTTGTCGGCCGCGAGCACCGCCTCCTCGAGCGAGATCTTCTCGCCCTCGTACAGCCGCCGCAGCGACTGGTTGAAGGTCTGCGAGCCGAAGTACTCGCCTTCCTTGATCGCGTTGTACAGCTCGCGCGTGCGCCCCTCCGCGATCAGGTCCCGGATCGTGGGGCTGCGCATCATGAGCTCCACCGCCGCGATCCGGCCCCGGCCGGTGCGCCGCGGCAGCAGCCGCTGGCTGATCACGCCCTCGAGCACCATCGAGAGCTGCAGCCGCACCAGATCGTGCTGGTGCGGCGGGAAGTAGTTGATGATCCGCTCGACCGTCTGCTGCGCGTTGACCGTGTGCAGCGTCGAGAGCACGAGGTGGCCCGTCTCGGCGGCGTGGATCGCCGCCTCCATCGTCACCCGGTCGCGCATCTCGCCGATCATGATCACGTCCGGCGCCTGCCGCACCACGTGCTTCAGCGCCGTCTCGAAGTCGGTCGTGTCGGTGCCGATCTCGCGCTGCGAGATGATCGAGCGCCGGTCCTGGTAGACGAACTCGATCGGATCCTCGATCGTCACGATGTGCTTGTTGTAGTGCGTGTTGATGTGGTTGATGATCGCCGCGAGCGTGGTCGACTTGCCCGATCCGGTCACGCCCGTCACGAGCACGAGCCCGCGCTGCAACGACGCCAGCTTGCGCAAGGGCTCGCTCGGCAGCTCGAGCTCCTCGAACGAGCCGGCCGCCGACTTCACGTACCGCAGCGCGAACGAGAAGTGGCCCCGCTGCCGGTAGACGTTGACGCGGAAACGCCCGATCCCCGGCAGATCGTACGCGAGATCGACCTCCTCGGCCGACTCGAAGCGCGCGTCCGGCTTGACCCGCCGAAAGCGCTCGAGCATCTGCTCGACCCCCTCGACGGTCAGCGGCTCGGCCTGCAGGAAGCGGATCCGACCGTCGATCCGCATCGAGGGCGGACTGCCGACCTTCAGAAACAGGTCGGAGGCGTCCTCGTGCACCACACGTTGCAGCAGCGCATGCAGATCGAACGCCATGGCTCTCTTCCCCGACCGGCCACAAAATCCGCGATGGTGGGCATGATATGGCACGCCGGGGCGCGCGGCAACCGGCGCCGCCGCCCACCGCGAACCGTCACGCCACGCGGTGGAAGCGGGCGCGCGCGGCCGCTACACTCGTCGCGCAACCGCGCAGGGAGGCCGGCGCCGTGCTGCTGTGCGTCGACGTCGGGAACACCACGCTGCACCTCGGGCTATTCGAGGGCGAGCGGCTCGTGCACACCGCTCGCTGCAGCGGCGACGATGTGCTCGAACTCGAACGCTTCTGGCACGAGCACGTCGAAGCTCCGCTCGGCCGCATCTCGCTCGAGGGCGCGGTGCTGTGCTCGGTCAATCCCAAGGTCAAGATCCCCTTCTGCCACTGGGCCGCGCAGCGCTTCGGCACCCGCCCCCTCGTGGTGGGCGAAGGGCTGCGTCTGCCCATGCGCCTCGAGGTCGACGATCCCGCCGAGGTCGGCGCCGACCGCATCGTCAACGCCTTCGCCGCCTGGCGTCTGCACGACGCGGGACCGATCGTGATCGCCGACTTCGGCACCGCCTTCACCCTCGACGTCGTCGGCGCCGACGGCGCCTACCACGGCGGGGTGATCGCGCCCGGGGTGGAGACCGCCGCACGCGCACTCGCCGATCGCACCGCGCTGCTTCCCTACGTGCGCGTCGAGCCGGTCGAGCACGCAATCGGACGCAACACGATCGACGCCCTGCGCGGTGGGCTGTGGTTCGGGCTGCAGGGGCTCGTCGAGGCGCTGTGCCGACAGGTCGCGAGCGAACTCGAAGCCGAGCCGCGCTGGATCGCCACCGGCGGGGACGCGCGCCGGCTCGTCGAACGCATCCCGTTGCCGTTCGAGATCCGGCCCGCCCTCACCCTCGAGGGACTCGCACGCGCCTGGCGGGAGACGCAGCGGTGAACGCCCCCGCTCCCCACCCCGCCGACTGCCGGGTCGAGCGGCTCCACCCGCCGGGCACGGGTGCCCTCTCCGTGCTGCGGGTGCACGGCCCCGCCGCACGCGCGCGGCTCGCGCGTGTGCTCGACCGTGGCGAGGCCGCGCTGCCGCCGCCGCACCGGCTGCGACGCGCCTGGATCACCGAGGACGGGCAGCCGTGCGACGAGGTCGTGCTCGCCGCCCGCGGCGAGCACGACTACGAGATCACCGGCCACGGCGGCGAGGGGGTCGTCGCGCAGATCTGCACCGCCCTCGCCCGCGCCGGGGCGCAGATCGCCCCGACGCCCCCGACCCCGCTCCCGCCGCTCGCGCGCGCCCGCACCTGGCTCGCCGCGCTGTTCGCCGCCCTGCCGCCCACGGTGCGCCGCGAGGCGTTCGGCGACGCGCTGCCCACCCTGCAGGCGCGGCTTCTCGACACCCCGGCGCGCGTCGTGATCACCGGCGCCGTCAACGCCGGCAAGTCGAGCCTTCTCAACGCGCTGCTCGATCGCGAAGCGGCGATCGCCTCGCCGGAGGCGGGCACCACGCGCGACGTGCTGCGGCACGAGACCTCCTGCGCCGGCCTGCCGGTCGAACTGCTCGACACCGCCGGTGTGCTCGAGCACCCGCGGCCCGACGATCCGCACGCCGCGGCGGCGCACGAGGCGGCGCAGGCCGCGATCGCGGACGCCGATCTGCGGCTCGTGGCGATCGACCGCGCGAGACCCGCACCCGCCTGCGCGCGCGCGCTGCTCGAGAGCGCGCCGCCCGGCCGCGCCCTGCTCGTGTGGACCAAGGCCGATCTGCCCGCCGCACCCGCCGCCGCGTGGGCTGCGGCGCACCGCGCAGCGCTCGCCGTCTCGGCGCGCACCGGCGAGGGGCTCGAGACGTTGCGCGAACGGATCGCCGAGGCGCTGCTCGGCCTGCACCCCGAGGCGCTGCGCCACCGGCTCGAGGCGTTGCACCGCGAGCTGCAACGGTAGGAGAGGCGTCCGCATGGGCTGGCGACGACGACACCTGCTCGGCACCCGCGAGCTCGCGCGCGAGGAGATCGAGTGCGTGCTCGACACCGCCGCCGACCTCATGCCCTTCGCCACCGGGGGGCGCGAGCGACGGCGCGACCTCGAGGGCCGCACCGTGGCGAGCCTCTTCTTCGAACCCTCCACCCGCACCCGCACCTCGTTCGACCTCGCCGCCCGCCGACTCGGCGCCACCGTCGCCGGCTTCGCGGTCGCGCACGGCAGCACCGTCAAGGGCGAGACCACGGTCGACACCGCGCGCAACATCGAGGCGATGGGGCTCGATGCGATCGTGGTCCGCTCCGCGCACGCCGGCACCCCCGACCTGCTCGCCCGCCACCTGCGCGCGAGCGTGATCAACGCCGGCGACGGCGCGCGCGAACACCCGACGCAGGCGCTGCTCGACCTGTACACCATGCGCGAGAGCTTCGGGCAGATCGCGGGGCTGCACGTGCTGATCGTGGGCGACATCGGGGCGAGCCGCGTCGCACGCTCCAACCTCTGGGCGCTGCGCCGGCTCGGCGCCGAGGTCACCCTGTGCGGGCCGCCCACGCTCGTGCCCCGCAGCTTCGAGGCGCTCGGGGCGCGGGTGGTGCACCGGCTCGATCCCGAGCTGCCGCACGCCGACGTGCTCATGCTGCTGCGCATCCAGCACGAGCGGCACGTCGTCGGCGCGATCCCGAGCGTGCGCGAGTACGCGCGGCTGTTCGGGGTCAACGCCGAACGCGCCGCCCGCCTGCCGCAGCACGCGGTGATCATGCACCCCGGCCCGATCAACCGCGGCGTGGAACTCACCCCGGAGGTGGCCGACGGGACACGCTCCACGGTGCTGCGCCAGACGCGCAACGGCGTCGCGGTCCGCATGGCCGTGCTGAAACTGTGTCTGGAGGCACGCGCCGGTGGCTGAAGCCGACCGTCCCTCGACGATCCTGATCCGCGGCGGCCGCGTCGTCGACCCGGCCGCCCGACGCGACGAGATCGCCGACGTGCTGATCATGTACGGGCGGATCGCGGATGTCGCCCCCCGCATCGAGCGGCCGGTCGACCGCGTGCTCGACGCACGCGGCCTCGTGGTCTGCCCCGGCCTCGTCGATATCCACGTGCACCTGCGCGAACCCGGCCAGGAGCGCAAGGAGACGATCGCCGACGGGGCGCGCGCGGCCGTGCGCGGCGGCTTCACCACGATCTGCGCCATGCCCAACACCGAGCCGCCGCTCGACACGCGCGCGCACTGCGAGTTCGTGGTCGACCAGGCCGCGCGCGCCGCCGCGGCGCGTGTGCTGCCGATCGGCTGCGTCAGCAAGGGGCGGCGCGGCGAGGCGCTCGCCGAACTCGGCGACCTCACCGACGGCGGGGCGTGCGCGTTCAGCGACGACGGCGATCCGGTGCGCACCGCAGCACTCATGCGGCGCGCGCTGCAGTACGCCGCCATGCTCGATCGCGTGGTGATCGATCACTGCGAGGATCCGTCGCTGTCGTGCGGCGGCCAGATGCACGCCGGGGTGGTGTCGACCGAACTCGGGCTGCCCGCCAAGCCCGGGGTGAGCGAGGACGTGATCGTGGCGCGCGACATCCTGCTCGCCGAATCGTGCGGCAGCCGCGTCCACATAGCCCACCTCAGCACCGCGCGCGCGCTCGCGCTCGTGCGCGAGGGCCGGCAGCGCGGGGCGCGCGTGAGCTGCGAGGTGACCCCGCACCACCTGCTGCTCACCGACGAGGCGGTGCGCGGCTTCGACGCCGC
>RFJN01000162.1 GCA_003694875.1 Planctomycetota bacterium
CGAGACCGCGGTGCGCTTCGGACTGCCGGTGGTGTACGTGGTGCTGTGCGACCGCGCCTGGGGCATGGTCAAGATGGGGCAGCAGATCGCGACCCGCCCGGTGAAGGCGCTGCTGTTCAAGAAGCTCGCCGAGCACGAGTACACCGGCACCGACTTCGCTCCGGTGCGCTTCGACCGCGTGGCCGAGGCCATGGGGGCGCGCGGGGCGTACGTCGATCGCGAGGAGGCGTACGCGGCCGCACTCACCGCGGCGCTCGCGCACCGCGGCCCGAGCGTGATCCACGTCGAGGTCGATCCGGTTCGGCACATGTGGGCACCGGGGCTCAAGGCCTTCAAGGACATGCACCTCGAGCCGGCGGGGGCGGGCAAGTGAGCGGGCCGCTCGGGGTCGCGGTCACCGGGGCCGCGGGCTTCGTCGGTCGGCAACTCGTCGCCCGACTCGCCCGCGAGCCCGACCGCTTCGGCCCGGTTCTCGCCCTCGATCGTACCGAGATCCCGCCGGGACAGCGTCTCGAAGGGGTGCGCCACGAACGGTGCGATATCCGGGACCCGCAACTCGTCGAGCGGTTCACCGCGCACGGGATCGGGGCGGTGGTGCACCTTGCGTGTGTCGTCGTGCCGCCACCCGGCATGGAGCGGCGCACCTGGTACGAGATCGACGTGGGCGGGGCGCGCAACGTCGCCGAAGCCGCGGTGCAGGCCGGTGTCGGGCAATTCGTGCAGGCAAGCAGCGGGGCGGTCTACGGCTATCGCGCCGAGCACCGCATGGCGCTCACCGAGAGCGATCCGCGGTACGCCGAACCGAGCTTTCCGTACGCCCACCACAAGCGCATCGTGGAGGACGAACTCGCTGCGCTCGCGGCGCGGCGCCCCGCGTTGCACACCCTCGTGTTCCGCATCTCGACCGTGCTCGGCGCCGGACTCGACAACGCGATCACGCGGCTGTGGTCGTCCCCGGTGGTACTCGGCATACGGGGCCGCATGAGCGCCTTCTCGTTCGTCTGGGTGGAGGACGTCGTGGAGGCGATCGCGCAGGGGCTGCGTACGGGCGCGAGCGGGACGTTCAACCTCGCGGGGGACGGGGTGATGACACTTGCCGAGATCGCCGCACGGCAGGGAAAGCCGCTCGTGGAACTGCCCGCGCCGGCGCTGCGCTGGGGACTCGCGGCCCTTCGTCGACTCGGCTGGAGTTCGATCGGCCCGGAACACGTGGCGTTCGTGGCGCACCGACCGGTGCTCGACAACCGGAAGCTGCGGGAGGAGTTCGGCTTCGAGCCGCGGCTCACGAGCCGCGAGGCGTTCGAGGTCTGGCTCGCCGCCGCGCGCGGCGAGCCGCCGCCGGCGTGCCTGCGGCGCTGGGGCGGGCGGCGCGGATCGTCGCCGGCCGGCCGCGACGGCGAGGCGCGGCGTCCGGTGGCCGCGCTCGCCACCGCCGGCGGGGAGGGCTAGCCGTGGCGGCAACCCAACCCGCTCCCGTCGTGGCGATCACCGGCGCGGCGGGCGGTATCGGCAGTGCGCTCGCGCGACGTTGGGCGCGCGACGGCGCGCAGCTCGTCCTGCTCGACCGCGACCAGGACGCGCTCGACGCGCTCGCTCGCGAGTTCACGGCTGCCGGGATCGAGGCGGTCGCGATCGGCTGCGACATCACCGACGAGGCGGCGTGCCGGGCGGCGCTGCGGCGGGTGCAGGAGGTCTTCGGACGCCTCGATGTGCTCGTCAACAACGCGGGGATCACCGCCCTTGCGGCCTTCGAGCACACCGCCCCGGCCACCTTCCGCCGGCTGTGGGAGGTGAACTTCCTCGGGGCGATCCACTGCACGCTGCCCGCGCTGCCGCTTCTCGAGAGATCCGGCGGGCAGGTGGTGGTGATCAGTTCGGTGGCGGGCTTCGCTCCGCTTCTCGGGCGGGCGGCGTACGCGGCGAGCAAGCACGCGCTGCACGGTGCGTTCGACACGCTGCGGGCAGAGTGGGCGGCCCGCGGTGTCGGGGTCACGATCGTGTGCCCGAGCTACACCGACACCGCGATCGTGCGGCGGGCGCTCGACGGCGCCGGACGCGCCGGGGCGGCGGGAGACGCGCCGGTGGCGAGCCGCATGATGGCGCCGTCGGTGCTCGCCGACCGGATCGTGGCGGGGGTGCGCCGGCGCCGACGCCTGTTGCTGCCGAGCTGGACGGCGCGCGGGGCGTGGTGGGTCTCGCGCGTTTCGGGGGCGCTGTACGATCGGCTCATGCGGCGCAACCAGGCGCGCATGCAGGGAGCGGTGGCGCGGTGGACGGACGGCTCGCGTGGCTCGGATTCGCGGCGTGCTGCGGATTCACGACCCAGGCCACGGTCGGATTCGGTGGGCTGCTCGTCTCGCTGACGATCGGCGCGCAGGGCCAGCCGCTCGCCGAGCTGTTGCCGGTGCTCGTACCGGTGAGCCTCCTGCTCACCGGGCGGGTGGCGTGGCACGATCGCGGCTGGATCGACCGGCGGCTCGTGCTGCAGACCGTGCTGCCGTGGATGGGGGCGGGGGCGGTGGCCGGCCTCGCGCTGTCGCCGCGGCTCGGGGCGGCCGGATTGCGTACGGGCTTCGGCGCGCTCGTGTTGCTGCTCGCTGCGCGCGAGCTGTGGCGGCTCGCGCGTGCGCCTGCAGCGAGCGCGCAGGCGAACGGAGAGGCGGTTCGCCGCGGCTGGGTGGGGCTTGCGGGGCTGGTGCACGGGATCTACGCGTGCGGCGGACCGCTGCTCGTGTACGCGCTCGGCCGCAGCGGTCTCGACAAGCGGTCGTTGCGTGCGACGCTGTGCGCGATCTTCTTCACGCTTAACAGCTCAATCTCGGTGGTGTACGCATGCGCGGGACGGCTCGGGCCGCACGAGGCGGTGGGCGTGCTCGCTCTCGCGCCGGTGGTGCTGCTCGCGTTCGCGCTCGGCAACGCGCTGCACCACCGGGTGGACGAGCGTCGGTTCCGTGTGCTCGTCTACACCCTGCTCGTGGGCGCGGGGCTGCGGCTGCTGCTCACCTGAGCGCGGCCGCGTGGTCTCAGGCGGCGGGCAGCCGCAACCGGAAGGTGGTGCCGCGGCCCACCTCGCTCTCGACCTCGACATCGCCGCCGAGTGCGGTCACGAGCGCGCGCACGAGCGACAGCCCGAGCCCGAGCCCGCGCTCGCTGCGGCTGCGGTCGGCGCGATACAGCCGCTCCCAGATCCGCGGCAGATCCTCGGCGCGGATGCCGAGGCCGCGGTCGCGCACCTCGATCACCACGCGCTCGCCATCGCGCCGGGCGCGGATCCGGACCTCACCGCCCTCGGGACGGCTGTACTTGATCGCGTTGTCGACGAGGTTGGCGAGGATCTGCCGCAACCGCGCCCGGTCGGCACAGACCCGCAACCCCGGCTCGAGTTCGGTGTGCAGCGTGACGTGGCGGTCCTCGGCGACGAACTCGTAGAGTTCGAGCACGCGCGCGAGCACCTCGTCGAGCGGCACCGCCTCGCGCTCGAGCCGCAGCGAACCCGATTCGGCCTCGGCGAGATCGAGCAGCGCGTCGAGCATGGCGAGTACCTCACGCACGTCCTCGAGGCAGTCCGACAGCGTCTCGCGCAGCCTCTCGGGCTCGCTCTCGTGCTGCAGCGCGCGCTCGACGCGCACGCACACGCGCGTGAGCGGGGTGCGCAGGTCGTGCGCGAGGTGGTCGAGCGATTCGCGCAGCCCCGCCATGAGCGACTCGATCCGGTCGAGCATGCCGTTGAACAGCACCGCGAGTTCCCACAGGGGACCGGGTCGGCGGGGCAGCGCGACGCGCGCGTCGAG
>RFJN01000163.1 GCA_003694875.1 Planctomycetota bacterium
CCCGAGTCGGTCGAGTGCCGCGATCTCCTGCGGCTCGGCGATCCCGCCGGCCACGGTGAGGCTGCGCCCGCCCGCCGCCTGCACGAGCGGTGCGAGGCGCTCGGGCTCGAGCCCCGTGAGCCGCCCCTCGTTCTCGATCCAGGTGACGAGGAAGCCGCCCACGTAGGGAGCGAGTTCGGCCATGGCCTGCTCGACGCGCCGGCCGGTGGGGCTGCGCCAGCCCTCGACCATGACCTCGCCGCGTTCGGCATCGAGGGCCGCGATCACGCGCTCGCGCGGCAGCTCGCCCAGGATCTCGGGGCGCGCGGCCGTGCCGAGGATGACCTTGTCCGCTCCGGCGTCGAGCCAGTCCAGCGCCGTCTCGACGTCGCGGATTCCTCCTCCCACGCGCACCCGCCCCATGGCGCACAGCTCGCGGATCAGCGCCGCGTTCGAGCCGCGTCCGAGCGCGGCGTCGAGATCGATCACCGCCACCTCGCCGGCCAGGCGCAACTGCCGCATGAGCTCGCGCGGATCGCCCGCCTCGAGCACCTTCTCGCGGCCGCCGCGCAGCTGCACCGCCTTGCCGTCCTGGATGTCGATCGAGGGCACGATCATGGACGCACCTCCAGGCCGCGGGCGGCGAGCTCCCGCTTGACCGCGGCCACGCTCCATTCGCCGGTGTGGAAGATCGAGGCGGCGAGCACCGCACTCGCGCCGGCCCGCACCGCCTCGGCGAGGTGCTCGGGCCGATCGGCGCCGCCCGAGGCGATCACCGGGATCCGCACCCGCGCGCACACCGCCTCGAGCAGCGCCAGGTCGTAGCCGAGACGCGTACCGTCGCGGTCCCAGCTCGTGAGCAGCAACTCCCCCGCGCCGCGCGCCGCCGCCTGTTGCGCCCACTGCCGTGCGTCGAGGCCGGTGCGTTCGCGCCCCGAGCCCACCACCACCTCCCAGCCCGCCGCGTCGGTCCGACGCGCGGCGTCGATCGCCACCACGACGCACTGCCGGCCGAAGCGCTCGGCGAGCTGCGCGACGAGGTCCGGATCGCGCACCGCCGCGGTATTGACGCCCACCTTGTCGGCGCCCGCGCCGAGAAGCCGGTCCGCGTCGTCCACCGACCGCACGCCGCCACCCACCGTGAGCGGGATCGAGAGCACACGCCGCACCGCACCCACGGTGTCGGTCGCCGTGGCCCGCTGTTCGGGGGTGGCCGAGACGTCGAGCAGCACCAGCTCGTCTGCCCCCTGCGCCTCGTAGGCTGCCGCGCGCTCGGCAGGATCGCCCGCGTCGCGCAGCCCCGAGAACCGCACCCCCTTCACGACGCGGCCGGCGCGCACGTCGAGGCACGGCACGATGCGCACCGGCAGGCGCGTACGCCCCATCAGCGCCGCTCGTAGGTGCCGACGAGCCGGCCGCGGCCGAGCACGTGTCCGTCGATCGCGGCGAGCAGTTCCGAGCGCGTGGCCCCCGCCTTGAGCCCGGTCGGCGCGTCGAGCGCGAACAGTTCGAAGATGTAGCGGTGCGGTCCGTGGCCGCGCGGCGGACACGGCCCCCCGTAGCCGAGCCGCCGGAAGTCGTTCATGCCCTGCTTCGCCCCGCTCGACAGCACCCCCGTCGTCGGTACCCCCTCGGGCAGCGTCGTGACCGAGCCGGGCAGGTCGTAGAGCACCCAGTGCACCCAGTCGCCCACCGGCGCGTCGGGATCGTGCACCACGAGCGCCCAGGCACCCGTGCCCTCCGGCGCACCGCTCCATGCCAGCGGAGGCGAGAGATCCGCGCCCTCGCACGTGTATCGCTGCGGGATCCGCTCGCCCTCGCCGAACGCCTCGCTCCACAGTCGCAGCGCCATGCTCCCCTCCCTGCCCCCTTGCGGGGCGGCCGCCGCCGGTCCGTTCGTTCGTCCCGGGCACCCGCTCCATGCTAGCACGGCGAGGGCGAGGACGACGCCCGCGCCGCGCAGGCCTGCAGGACTCGACACGGTTCACTCCTCCCACCAGCGTGCCAGGATCCGGCGCCCGACCGCGCCCGAGAGCTCGGGGTGGAACTGGCACGCGAGACACTCGTTCCACTCGCAGCCGGCCAGAAACCGCCCGCCGTACTCGGCGTGTGCGCCACGCGACAGCGGCTCGTCCAGCGGGCCGGGCTCGGCCGCGCGGCGGAAGCTGTTGGCGAAATAGACCCAGCCCGTCTCGAGCCAGCGGCAGCCGGGCGCCGCCTCCATGCGGTTCCAGCCCATCTGCGGCACCTCGAGCGCGTCGTCGAAGCGCTCGAGGCGTCCGGGCAGGATCCCGAGACCCGTCGCGTCCGGACTCTCCTCGCTGCCCTCGAACAGAAGCTGCATGCCCACACAGATCGCGAGTGTGCGGCCGCCCGAGGCGATCCGCTCGCGCAGCGGTTCGAACAACCCGCGCTCGACGAGCCCCCGCGCCGCCGCGCCGAACGCCCCCACCCCGGGCAGCACGAGGCGTTCGCAGGTGCGCACCTCATCGGCCCGCTCGACCGGCCGCGGGCGCGCGCCGAGCCGCTCGAACGCCGCGACCACGCTCGCGACGTTGGCGGTGCCGGTCGCCACGATCCCGAGCTCGCGTCGCGCCGCCACGACCTACAGCACCCCCTTGGTGCTCGGGATCCGGTCGCTGCCGGTGCGGGCGACCGCCTGCCGCAGGGCGAGCGCGGTCGCCTTGAACGCCGCCTCGGCGCGGTGGTGGTCGTTGTCGCCGCGCAGCACATCCACGTGCAGCGCCATGGCCGCGCGCTGCGCGAGCGTCGCGAGCACGTGCGGCACGTTCTCGCACGACAGCGTCCCGAGCCGTTCGCGCCGCAGCCCGAGCGCGATCGTGGCGTGGGGGCGGCCGGACAGATCGACCGCGGCGCGCGCGAGCGCCTCGTCCATCGGGGCGAAGGCGTGCCCGAAGCGCGCGATCCCGCGCCGGTTGCCGAGCGCCTCGCGCAGCAGCTCGCCGAGCACGATCGCGCAGTCCTCGGCGGTGTGGTGGTCATCGATCTCGAGATCCCCCTTGGCGTGCAGCCGCAGGTCGAAGCCGGCGTGCACCGCGAGCGCGGTCAGCAGGTGATCGAGAAACCCCACCCCGGTCTCGATCTCGATCTCGCCGCGTCCGTCGAGGGTGAGGGAGGCGGCGACGCGGGTCTCGCGCGTCTCGCGCCGCCGCTCGGCGCGTCGCACAGCCGGTGCGTTCATGGCAGCAGCTCCTCGATCTGCGTGGGCTCGGTGAGGGTGCGGGCCGCACCCGCGGCCGCGAGGTGGGTCTGCAGCCGGGCGAGATCGGCGCCCGGCGGTGCGAAGCCGAGCGGCAGCAGCCCGGCCGCCCGCGCGGCGCGCACGTCGTCGACGGTGTCGCCCACGAACCAGGCGTGCCGCAGCCCGAGCCGCTCGAGGGCCAGCCGCAGCGGCGCGGGATCGGGCTTGGGGCGCGCGGTGTCCTCCATGCACACGAGCGCGTCGAACAGCGGCGCGATCCCGTGGGTGTGCAGGAAGCGTTCGGCGTCGCGCCGCGGTCGGCCGGTCACGATACCGAGCCGCAACCGCGCGCGCAGCCGCTCGAGCAGAGGGCGGTCGAACAGCAGCCGCTCGGTGCGCCACAGCCCGGGTTGCTCGCCCTCGCCCTGGTAGTGGCGCTCGAAGACGCGCACGACCTCCTCGAGCGGCCGCTCGATACCGGCGCGTGCGAGCAGCCGGTGCGTGAGCACCCAGTCGTTGTTGGCGTCCCCGCGCGCCTTCTCCGCCTCGATCGCCTCGGGCGGGACCGACAGCCCGAACGCGGCGGCGGTGCGCCGGATCGCTTCCCGGTACGAGCCCGCCACGTCGGCGAGCACCCCGTCCATGTCGAACAGCAGTGCCTCGGGGGCGAGCACCGTGGTGAGTGCCGCCTCGAGCCGGCGCTGTTCGTCCTCGCTCGCCGGGATCGAGATCCGCAGCGCGTGCTCGAGCCCCGTGCGCCCGGGAAAGCGGCGCACCGCGATCCCCAGGCCCGCGAGCGCCTCGTGCACCCAGCGGGCGTGCGCGAAGTGGGCGAGCACGAAGTTCGCCTGCGAGGGCAGCGGGCGGGAGCCGAGCCGCTCGAGCAGCGACGCGAGGCGTGTGCGTGCGCGGCGTACGTGCGCGACGTGGCGTTCGAGGGCGGGGCCGGCGCGCTCGAGCCACGCGCCGGCGAGGGCGAGCGAGGGGCCGGCGACCGGGTAGGGGGCGCCCGCCGCCCGCATCCAGGCGATCACGCGTTCGGGGCCGAGCGCGTAGCCCACCCGCAGTCCGGCGAGTCCGTACGCCTTCGAGAGCGTGCGCACCACGAGCGCGTTGGGCAGCGAGAGCGCGATCGGCTCGAGCGCGTCCTGTTCGGCGAACTCGGCGTACGCGAGGTCGAGCAGCACGAGCGCGTGCGGGGCGCGTTCGCACAGCCGCCGCAGGTCCTCGGCGCGCGCGACCGCGCCGGTCGGGTTGTTGGGGCTCACCACCGCGATCATGCCCGTGCGCTCGTCGACCGCCGCGAGCACCCGCTCGGTGGGATACGGCCCCTCGGGCCAGGGGATCTCGCGTACCTCGGCGCCGGTGAGCCGCGCGTAGCGGGCGAGCATCTCGAAGCTCGGGCTCGGAAACAGCAGCGTCCGTCCCGGTCCGAGCACGCTGCGGCACGCGCGATCGAGCGCGTCGTCACCGCCGGCGGTCACGAGCACGCGTGCGGGATCGAGCCCGCGGCGGGCGGCGATCTGCGCCTCGAGCGCCCGGTGGGCCGCGCGCGGGTAGTCGCGCAACAGCGCCGGATCGCGGTGCGCGAGTTCGGCGAGAAGCGCCGCGGGCGGCGCCGGCCCCTCGTTGCCGTCGAGCGCGAGGTCGGTCGGGGTGAGCGGACGCGGCACCCCGTAGGCCGCCGCCCCCTCGAGCTGCGGCACCGGACGCAGCGGCGCGGGCTGTGGTTCAGGGCACGATCTGGTGGACATCGGAGACCAGGATGTCGGTGCCGCCGCGGGCCTTGATCTGCGGGATCAGGGTGGCGAGGCTGGCGCGCGGCACCGCCGCCTTCACCGCGAAGCCGTCCTCGCCGTACAGCTGCGCCACCGTGGGCTGGCGCATGCACGGCAGCACGGCGATGATCTCCGAGAGCCGTTCGGCGGCGACGTTGACCTCGAGCAGCACGCGTTCGCGCGCGGCGAGCACCGAGCGCACGAGCAGCACGAGCTGCTCGATGCGTGCGCGCTTGTGCGGCGACTCGAGCGCGGCGGGGTGCGCGTACAGGCGGGTGGTGCTGTGCAGCAGTTCCGCCACGATCTCGAGTCCGTTGGCGGCGAGCGTCGAGCCGGTGGCGGTGTTGTCGACGATGCAGTCGGCGTCCTCGGGCGGGAACACCTCGGTCGCGCCGTAGGAGCGCACGAACGTGGCGTCGATGCCCACCTCGGCGATCCAGCGGCGGGTGAGCCGCTCGTACTCGCTTGCGACCACGAGGTGGCGTTCGGTGGGCAGCGCACGGTCGACGAGCAGCGTGTGCGGGGCGGCGGCCACGACGCGCACCGGGTCGAGGCCGGTGTCGAGCAGCTCCACGAGGTCGGCGTCGAGCTCTGCCACCCAGTCCGCACCGGCGAAGCCGACGTCGCGCGAGCCGACCTCGAGCATCTCGACGATGTTCTGCGGCTTGAGCAGCTTCACCTCGAAGCCGTCGACCGAACACACCGGCCGGTAGCCGCGCGGCGGCAGCCGCAGCTCGAGCCCGGCGTCCGCGAGCAGCCGCAGCACCCCGTCCTGCAACCGTCCCTTCGGTACGGCGAGACGCAGGGGGGCTTCGGCCATGGCGACTCCTCCGGCGTGCGGCGCGTCGGCACCGAGTATACCGCGAGCCGCCGGCGCGCGGCGAGCGGGAGGCCGGCGCGGGGTCAGGGGCGTACGACGTCGGCCTTGGCGAACTCGATCGGCACCCGGCGGGCGCGCCGCGGCGGGTAGGGGCGCCGCAGACCGCGGCGCGCGGCCGCCCGCACACCCGGATCGACCGCCTGCGCCTCGAGCACGCGCCGGTACGCGGCGAGCGCCTCCTCTCGACGGCCGAGCAGATCGAGCGCGCGGCCGTGCCACAGCCGGAACGCCTCGACGCGTTCGGGATCGGGGTGGCCGAGCTCGAGCGCGCGGGCGAGCGAGCGCTCGGCCGCCGCGTAGTCCCCGGTGCGGATCGCGAGCAGCGCCGCCACCTTGTGGTACAGCGCCTGCCGGGGCTGCAGCGCGCAGGCGCGCCGCAGGTGCGCGAGCGCGGCGTGCGGATCGCCGCCGTCCACGAAGGCGAGATAGCCCTCGCGGTAGGCGTCGAAGGCGGCGAGTGCATCGCGGTCGCGGGGGATGTGGTCGGTCAGTCGGCCCCGCTCGGGCGCGTGGGACTCGGTGTCGAGGCGGAAGGGGATGAAG